>NZ_JACSJK010000010.1:0-5210 GCF_018617035.1 Exiguobacterium sp. s140 | reverse complement strand
TTGAGAGCATCGCCTTCTTTGCGTGGAGTTTTCATTTCACGCAAACTTACAGTTTTTAAGCTAAAATCCATACATAAAACAGCCATACATATACAACCCACGTACCAATGAACAACAACTTGTTCTCCCGTCGATTCCAGGCGAAAATCCCGAACATCAAGAACAGGAAAAAGAATGATCCAACCAAGAAAGGTCTCGGATCTGCAACTGTCTCAGAAAAATTTTGAATCGCAATAGCGATCATCGCATTCACAAACATGAAGATCCCTTCTGACTTACTATCCTTTTTCAACCTTTCCGACATCACCATCGAGTTTTTCACTTCCGTTTCTTCACGTAATCTCGCAGCACACCCTCGACCAACTCGTAGAGTTTCATGTCGTTCTCCAGGGCGATCTGCTTCAATTGCTTATGTAACGCCACATCCATGTCCAACGAGACTTTCTTCCGGACGATCTGTTCGGGCCTTGTCTCGATTGCGAAATAATCGTCGTCCAACTGGGACTGCCCCGTGACCGGGTCGATCTTCAACGGCTCAGACGTGATTTTCTTCGGTTTCGGTGTACTGACACGACTCGATTGCACAAAATCGAGCACTTTCTTGCCTGCATTCGGATGGCTACGGTCGATGTACCACCGTTTGGTCCGTTGGTCGAACGTCGCACCAGCCGACTTCAAAGCCTCGCGAAGTTTCTCCTTACCCACTGGCGCATGCTCTTTCGCCAAATCGAGGAACTTCATGTCCTCATTCAACTTGGTCACCTCAAAGATCGTCAGTTCCATATTCTTCATAGCCACACATCTTCCTTCCTAACTTTTAACTAACCTTCCCTCTTACCTTTTTTATTCGAAGTTCATAGGGCTAACACCTTTAATCCAACAATGGGAAGTATAAAACTCCTTGGAACTTAGAGCCACATCGCACAGAAACAAGTTTAACTAAAACAATTGCTAAAGCATGTAATCCATAAAAAAGAGCGACTATCAGTCGCTCTTTTTTATATTTTCATATGCAAACGGAATTGAAATCACAAAGACGACTACCATTAACAATGTAGAATAAAATGTGAATTGATTCCCTTCTCCATTTAACTCATCTACTAAGTATCCAGTATTAAATAATAAAATTACTGCCCCTATTAAAATAAAAAATGAGTTAAATAAAATCCAAACAGAATTTGAAATTTTAGATTTCAAAAAAAGCAAATACACAAAATTACTTAAGATCAAAAACAAAAAGACATAGATTAAAACATTTAAAGATTCTAAGATTTCTTCCATGTTTACACCCCTTATTAAAAATACAATTTTAGGAACAACTATATTCATCTATACAAAACTTAACCATAGTTTTCTATAAAAAAGAAATACATCGATAGTAGTATTGAAAATAAAGTACCAAGGTTAAGCTTTAAAATTAAATATATTCTGAACGCACTTCGCTACGGCGTTTACGCCTTCGCTCGTTTGTCGGGGCACATGCGGAACACGTCGCCAGACTACGCTAGGCTCGTATTCCTCGTGCCACATATGAATTTGCATCTTCTCTTGCTTCCTCGCTGATCTGTTTGCTCTTTGTTCTTTTCTTTTTAGAACTTGGAAAGAAAAAGACTTGAAACCCAAGAGCGCACCGGGCATACTCCGGTAGGGAAGAAAGGAAACGGCTGGATGGGCAGACTAACCCCTTTGAAAAAGGATGCGGTTAAAATCTGCCCACCACGTTCTCCGTCTAGTGCAAGACGAGGTATCCGTATGTCTAGGCGTTCCAAGACTCCGGGGTGTCTCAACCCCGACATGTGACTCGCTGCGCATCATTCGCGCACACAAGGCGTTTCCACGCCCTACCTTGCTGCCTTTCGGCGACTCGTCACATAACCCACTGCACGACGGCCAGAGCCGTCATACGTCGTGTCACAGCAATCATACAGCCGCCTACGAGGAACTCCCCCACCGTTTGTCGTGGGACTGCCTCCGGTCGTACCATATGACCCCGTCTGAACCTCTCAACGATCTTTACCATATCCCCGAAGGGACTTAGGCTATGTACAGGGCTTTCCGTCCTTCCCCTGCTAACGTCACACCACATGCTGGAACCGCCGTGGTGACCGATCTACTTTGTTGCGTCGGCTAGATGGACCTACTCGTTTTAAGAGCGAGTGCAGAACTCTGATATGTAAAAAAATCAATAGAAAAAGGACGTCGTCCGAATAGGGAGTTTCGTGAAACTCGCTACTGAACGACGCCCTTTTTTATACTAAAACCTTGAATGTTTCGGGTTTCCTTAGTATGATAGGTGCATCTAAGTTGAAGTCACGGACCAGTGACTTCAACGGTTCAATAGCAAGTGTTCTGAGCACTCGCTATTCAAAATCGTCACTTCAATGATCTTCAACTTGTCGCCAAACAAGCCGAAGGGAGAAGTGGCGTTTTTTGTTGTTCCGTCCGTATTTTGTTACTGATTATTCTACTCTTCCATCAATTTTCTGACAATGTTTTTTTGTTCATGACTTCGAAACAAAGCTGATATTGACTTTTAAGTTTTATGTGTCTTTCCTACACTACTAGTATATATACTAGTAGTGTTCATAACCTTTTATTTAAATACGCTTGTAATACTACTAGTATATATACTAGTAGTATCCATAGATATTAAAATTCTCTCTTCTTTTGTTTACTACTAGTATATATACTAGTAGTAATGAGAAAAATAAAAGGAGAAATTAATAATGGTCGCTTCCAAAAGAACAGCTGCTTGGTTAAGTATCTCCAAAGAGTTGAACCATATTATTGATTTAATGGTTGAGCGAGGTTCGGTATTTTCGCGTGTAAGTTTGATTGATATCTTAAATGAGTTAAAGCACACTAAGATTTTAAGAGGATCTTATGGATACGGAACCTTTCTTAATACATTAATTGAACTAGACGTTTTAGAAAAAGTAACAATTATTCTTCCTAACCATTCTATAACTTCACGTTATGCTTTAAAGAAAGGGATTTCGACTTCTGTTCATCCCTTCGAAGTCGCATTAAGTCTTTTGCCTGGATCTTATTTATCACATTACAGCGCATTGTTCTTGAACGATCTGATAAATAACGTTCCGAAGGATATATATATCAATCGCGAACAAAGCAAAAAGCCTACCGATCCAGATAACACTTTAACTCAAAAGAAAATCGATTATGCTTTCAATCGCCCTATGCGTAAAACAAATCAAATCGCACTTTTTAGCTATAACGGACAAGAATACAGAGTCCACATGCTGAATGGGAAACATACCAACAACCTTGGTGTTGTTAACCGAAAAACCCCCTTTCTTTCTCGAAAAGTGCGTGTGACAAATTTAGAAAGAACGATTATCGATTGTGTAGTAAGACCTAACTATGCCGGAGGGCCTGATGAGATCTCAGTTGCTTTTTCTAATGCTGCCAATGAACTATCCGTAAACAGGCTTACTGGATATTTAGCAGAACTCGACTATCGTTATCCTTATCAAAATTGCGTTGCCTTTTATATGATTTTGACTGACTACAAAGAGAATAGTTTAAAGCTAATCAGACCGTTAATTGATCGAGAGTTTACAATGTACATTGGATATCAATTGCTCAATAAAAAAATCCATCTAGGATCAAACACTTACTATCCCGGTCGTTTTTCACTAAATGATTAAGTGCTCACCCTTCTTCCAATAACGCATAGACTTCTTTAATCAATTCAATATTGAATTCGAACAGAAAATCGAAATCTGGTACGTTTTTTCTATCAGCTATCTGTGGCGTCACTCTTTGGTTAAAGTCATCCTCCAGTTGTTCTCGATAATATTCAATTTTCAGCAACAACTCTAAAGAAACATTTTTCGCTTTAAACATTTCTCTCAAGATATGAACGTTGCTTGGGCTTAGGATTTGTCCCCTCAATTCTAAGGATGATGATTTTTGAATTGCTATGTAGATGTCGTATAAATCTCTTGCTCTTGTTTTTTCAAAAGACGCATATTCGTAATCAGGAAGTTGTTGGCACAGTGCACGCATTTTTTCGTAAACAATCATCAACGGGCTGTAAATATGGATTTGGTATTCATCTAGCTTCATTTGCATTCTGTCTTCAGTGTACTCTTCAAGACTGATATCAATCTCAATTTTCTTTTTACCACCCTCGAGTTGTAGTGCCATGGACGATCGTTTCTGATCAGAGACGCCGTACGTTTTCTCATATGTCTCTTCATCCATGACTTTGAAATTGATGCTGTAACCACCCCAGAAAGGTGGCAACTCTCGTTTGGTTTTCTTTGGCTTCACATCGAACTTGAAATCTATTACGCGGTATCCTTCTTCTTCAAAAGTACGTTCTAGAGCTTTTTTGAACTTAGGCGCATCTTCATCTTGCGTTAGTCTAATGCCTTGTTTGATTGAAAAATCTAAGTCTTGAGAAGCACGATCCGTAATGTCTAACAGCGCCATCGCATTCCCACCCTTTAACGTCAAAATTTCAAACAAATCATCATCTGAGAAAATACCTTTGATAGCTAAATCCCTAAAAAAGATCGGCAATATATTGCTCATTAGTTAGATTTCCTTTCTTTTCGACTGGCACATTTCGTGCCAATTCGTATGGTTTAGTGGCACATTTTGTGCCATTTTCGGACTTTTGGTGATATCACGGAAACCCCAGGCTCTGCCTGGGCTATCACGGAAAGTGATAGCAGTTTTCCCTTATGCTCTTTGAACCTATTTTTAGACAAGATTCGTATAAAGAAATATCGAACCCACCATAAAAAGAGGAGCATAACTCATGGATAAACAGAAGTTCTTTTCATCATTCTTAACCACTATCGTGATTATTCTGGCCACGTTCTTCGTTCTCACTTCAGATATAAACATCATCTTAGGCGCTGCAATTGTCGGGGGTAGCGTAATGACAAGTGAGTTCCTATCCGAAAGGGTTTTTTCTAAGTTCAACGGGCAGAACATTTCTCCACCGACGGTCATTATGTCTTATTTCCTCTTATTCATTATCGCTTTCTACTTCATCGAACTCTACTCTTAAGAAACTAAAAAATCGACCGATTTCACTAAGAAAGTTTGTGAAATCGGTCGATTTTCGTCCGTTTTTCGGACTTTGGCTTGAGAGCATCGCCTTCTTTGCGTGGAGTTTTCATTTCACGCAAACTTACAGTTTTTAAGCTAAAATCCATACATAAAACAGCCATACA
>NZ_JACSJK010000009.1:0-18214 GCF_018617035.1 Exiguobacterium sp. s140 | reverse complement strand
AAGTAGTTGGGGGATCTCCCCCTGTGAGGATAGGACGTTGCCAGGCAACAACGCAGAGGACGACCGAGCATACGCTCGGTCGTTTTTTTACGTTCATAATGAAACCGAACTCCAAGATTTACTGATCCATACAATGAAATTCCGAACAATTTGCATATAATTTAAGCCAATGAACACAATTCTGAACTTTCTGAACATCGGGAATTGAATTGCACTTTTACGTTATACCTGTTACCATTACAGAAATATTTCGAAACAAAGATGTAGGTAGAACGAGAAAGGGGCCATCAATTTTTATGTGGGAAAATAAGTTTGCAAAAGAAGGTTTAACATTTGATGATGTATTACTCGTACCACGGTTTTCAAATGTTTTACCACGTGACGTTGATTTAAGCACGAAGCTCTGTGAAGGACTCGAATTAAATATTCCAATCATCAGTGCCGGTATGGATACCGTTACTGAAGCCCCAATGGCGATTGCTATGGCCCGTCAAGGTGGTTTAGGTGTCATTCACAAGAATATGTCGATGGAAATGCAGGCTGAGCACGTCGATCGCGTAAAGCGCTCAGAAAATGGTGTCATCACAAACCCGTTCTATTTAACTCCAGACCGTCAAGTATACGATGCAGAATACTTGATGAGTAAGTATCGTATTTCGGGCGTCCCAATCGTCAACTCAGAAGATGAACGTCAATTGATTGGTATTTTAACGAATCGTGATCTTCGCTTCATCAAAGACTATTCGACGGTAATCAAAGATGTCATGACGACAGAGAACCTCATCACAGCAAAAGTGGGTACATCGCTTGAAGAAGCCGAGCGTATCCTTCATCAACATCGCATCGAGAAACTTCCACTTGTCGATGAGAACGGTGTATTGAAAGGTCTCATTACGACGAAAGATATCGAAAAGGTCGAACAGTTCCCGAACGCAGCAAAAGATAAGCAAGGTCGTCTTCTTGTCGCAGCTGCAGTCGGTGTGACGAAAGACGCGGCTTCACGTGCTCAAGTGTTGGTTGAAGCAGGTGTGGATGCATTGGTTATCGATACAGCACACGGTCACTCAGCTGGCGTACTTGAAAAGGTTCGTGAGTTACGTGATATGTTCCCATCCCTTCCAATCATCGCAGGGAACGTGGCAACAGCAGAAGCGACGCGTGCATTGATTGAAGCAGGAGCATCCGTCATTAAAGTTGGGATTGGACCAGGCTCGATCTGTACGACACGTGTCGTCGCAGGTGTCGGTGTTCCGCAAATCACAGCAGTTTATGACTGTGTGACAGAAGCGAAAGAGCACGGTGTCTCAGTCATCGCTGACGGTGGAATCAAGTACTCTGGTGATATCGTCAAAGCGATTGCCGCAGGAGCCAACGCAGTCATGCTCGGAAGCTTGCTCGCAGGTGTGAAAGAGAGCCCAGGTGAGATGGAAATCTACCAAGGTCGTCAATTCAAGACGTACCGTGGTATGGGATCGGAAGCATCGATGAAACGCGGAAGCCAAGACCGTTACTTCCAGGAAGCAGACAAAAAGTTCGTTCCAGAAGGTATCGAAGGTCGCGTCGCGTATCGCGGTGAACTGGCTGACACGGTCTATCAATTGATCGGTGGTCTTCGTTCAGGTATGGGGTATTGCGGCGCTGCCGACATTCGTGCCCTTCGTGAAGATACACAGTTCATTCGTATGACAGGTGCTGGACTCCAAGAGAGCCACCCACACGATGTCAACATCACAAAAGAAGCACCAAACTATTCACGTTAATGAAAAAGCCGCCATCCTGTTCACTCAGGATGGCGGTTCTTTATTTGCGTTTCTCGACTAAAATGACAGTTCCTCCTTGATCTTGTGCAGGAAGTGAGACGGTCACCTTCCCGTCTTTTTGAACCGTGTATGACTTGCCGCTATAGCGGTCAATCAAAACGGTCTTCGCCTTGTACGACGTCTTAAATGAAACGGTTTGTGCTTTCTCTTTCGTGTTCAATCCGACAAGAACAGACTGTTTGCCGTAGGCCCGCTCAAAGATCGAATAACCAGAAGTAGCATTCACAGCGACGGATGATCGTGTTCCTTTACTGAATACGTGAGAATAGTCTGCACGGATATTCAATAGTTTCTGGTAATGCGTATGCATCGCTTTCCCTTCCCCTTTGACACGTGACCAGTCGAAGTCATAGCGGTTCTCGTTAAATTCACCTTTGTCCATATCCCCTGCATGTTTACCAGATTGTCCGACCTCTTCTCCGTAATAGATGACCGGTTGACCTTTGGCCGTAATCTGAAGGGCAGCAGCGACCATTTGCTTGCCTGTGTCTCCACCTGCACGCGAGACGAGGAATCCATCTTCGTCATGGCTACTTAAGAATTGTCCAAGTGTTGCTTCATTCGATAATTGGTTATTCCGGTATTGAAGCGCTTTTTCTACATCTTCAATGTTGCCGTTTACGAATCGCTCAGCCTGGTATTTAAAATCGAAGTCGAGCAAGGAATCCATTTGACCACTTCTCAAATAGCCGCCTGTGTTGTTGATGCTGGCACCATAGTGTTCGCCGATGAGTTTGAAATCCGGCTTGATTGTTGTCAGCTCATTTTTGAATGATTTCCACGTCGTTGAATCTACATGTTTGACCGTATCGACACGGAAATAGTCGATCGTATTTCCTTTTTTCGTTTTCGAACGTTTGATCCAATCCGTCTGCCATTTGACCAATTGCTCCCGCACGGCCGCTTCCTCGGTCTTGAAATCAGGAAGACCAGATAAGGACATTCTGAGGTCGTCCCCATCGACCGGATTCTCGCGAATCATGCCATCGAATACTTGTCGTTCTGCATCCGTCGGGAAATTCGTGACGGCTGAACTTGCACCTGGTTCCATGCCGTAGCCTGGATGGTTCAAGACGACATCGACCATAATTTTGATGCCACGCTTATGCGCCTCGTCAATCAATTTATGGAATGCGGCCATATCTCCAAGGTGTTCATCAAGTTTTTCAAAGTTTTTCGCCCAATATCCGTGATAGCCATATTGAGACCCATCTTTCCCATAACGCAAATCCCAATCGATGTTATCCACAATCGGTGTAATCCAGATTGTATTGATGCCTAAGTCGTCTAAATAATCGAGTTTTTTTGTGACACCCGCAAAGTCTCCACCATGGTACGATTCCAGATGGTCTTTATCATAGTACTCACGGTTCGGATTATCATTGGACACGTCCCCGTTATAGAAGCGGTCGGTTAGCATGAAGTAGATTCGTGCCTCATCCCAATCAAATGCTTGTTTCTCTTTCATCGATTTCGGAACGACACGGATGGTGGTCTTCGAGCGATGGACATTTCCATACTGGTCGACGGCTGTGACAGAGAGCGTCTTGTTTCCTGGTTTGATCGTATCTTTCACCGCAATGGTTTGAGCATTCAATGCACGGTCGATGTGCAACTTAGCGGGTCCTCCGAGAGGTCGTGCATCGATATAGAGTTCACGAAGCGTCACTCCCTTCGGTAAGGTTGGTTTTACCCGTAGGACGGCATTTTCTCTGGAGCTAATCGCTTTTGGACTGACTGAAGAAGTGAGTTTGACGGTCGGTTGGCGATACTCGATTTGAGAAGCCTCAAAGTACGGATCCTTCACTTCAGTCGTCACCCCGTCTTTTGTGACGAGGTACGTGTAATCATGAACGCCTTCAGGCAAACGCACTGTGTGGCGGAACCATTCGTTTTCAGGCTCATACGTCATTGGATAAGTTTCATCATTGATTTTGAGTGCGACCTGTTCGATTTCATTCATTTTTCCGGATTCATAGAGTGCTACATCGCGGTAGAAGAAACTGATCCCGTCTGTACCGTACACTGGTCCGTTGACTGTCGGAACTTGATGGAACACACCTTTGCCGCTTTCGACGAGGACCTTCGTGACACGGTCTTCTCCGAGCGTGACGTATCTGTCTTCTCCGTATGCGTCCTTCACAGCCCAATCCGTTCCTTTTCGGATCACAAATCCGACTTTGGTGGCGTCTTGGCCAACGGGAATTCGGAAGATGGCCTCGTCCTCCGTGATGCGATACGGGTCAACTTGGCCGTCTTTTTTACCGGTGCTCCACGTCCACAAGTTCCAATCCGTATAATCTCCATCCGCGCGGACATACTTCATCTCGATATAACGAGTCGTTTCCCATGGATCGGCGAGCTTGGTTGCCGTTTTGAACGAAGTCGTCAAGGCAGGGAGTGACGTGTTGGAAATCATCCCTGTCACCGCATCCGCTGGGATGGTCGTCGTATATGACGTGTCGAGTGCGAGTGCCTCTTTCGGCTGAAGCGTCACGGTCGAACCGTTCGTTGTCACGTCGACCGGGATTTTTGTCTCTCCTTGTTGAAGCGTGGCTGCTTCAGTATCGAGACGGACAGGTTCGTTGAACGTCCATGTGATTGGGGTAGACACATCCACGTCGATCGAGGATGAAGCCGGGGTCACCGAAACGACCTCAAGCTGATCAATCGTCTCCACCCCATTTAACGTGAACGGGGCACTATATACGGATTGCGTCGACGGAGTAGCAGCGACGTTCCAGCTGTTCGCCAGTTGGTTGGCCGCGTTACTTGGAATCGTATCGAACGCACCATGCTCTCCTGCATTATTGCCGCTCAATACAGTCAAGGCACGAACTTGGTCTCCATTGTTTAGCCCGAGTAAGGATAATGGAATCTTTCCTTCGAATCCTTTCGTCCGGTCTACTGCGAAAGCCGCACCGTTCAATTGGTTCAATTGTAAGAGTGGGGTATCCTGTCCGGCCTTATAAAGGGCGGCCTCTTTGACTTTTTGATCGCCATCGACACGAACGAGAACATGATATTGAGGTGCCTTGTCGACGCCTGTAAAGTCGAATGGGTATCCGAGGGGATTTTCAGAGACGCCAGAATCTTCATCGTTAATTTGAAGGGCGATGTTAATGTATTGTCCGTTGTCGCCCCAATTCGGGACATTGTTCGCATCTACGTAAAAATAAAGATGTTGAGCATCGTTTTGTATGTATAAATCACCGACATCAAATCCTTGCCAACCCGTAGCCGGGGAAGTCGCAAGGGCTGGGGTTGAAGTCCAGTCTGTTTTCGATCCATCAATCGTCATCGTAGTCGGTTCGGCCAATGCGTTCATCGGGACACCGGCTTGAATGAGTAATGCTCCGGAAAGGATCAGCGTCGAAGCCTGACGAGCGGTTGTTTTTTTCATGAGGCACCTCTTCCTGTCAAATATATTTGCACACTTTTATGCAAACGTTTTCAAAAATAGTTTAGCGGAATTTGAAAGCGCTCACAATATGTTTTTGCAAAAATAATAAACCGCCTCTCCTATTTTGAAAGGAGAAACGGTCAAGAGGATGGAGCGACGAGCTTTCCTTTTACAATCAGGCGCTCTGTCGTATCGAACGTACACGTGATTAACGTGATGGTTGGGGTTGAGGTGTCATCTAATACATCGACTCGTTCAGGAGAGACGGTTTCAAGCGAAGTGACTACGTACTCGTACGTTTGCACTTCATCCTGAAGGTAGATCGTCGCACCGACCTCGATTTCATGGAGCGGTCCGAATAGAGCGGTCGCTCGTTGTAAATAGTGGCCGGCGAGCGCATAGTTCCCTTTGCCCATCTCTTGTTCAGGATGCATCGTTCCGGCGCCTACCGCGAGACTTTCATTGTCCAATCCTTTCATGATGGGAAGTTTCAGTGAGACATCGGGAATTGAAATCACGCCGATTGTCGGCAAATTATGAAACCGATTGCGCGCTTGTAGGACGTCCGATACAGAGAGTGGACTGACGGCTTTGAAATCATAACTTGGATCAAATTCGCTCTCTTCTTGAAATTTCATCTGTTCCACCACGTATTCACTCGTCGAACTGGCAATGGCATTTTTCCAAATCGGACTCGTCAAAAAGAGGACGCCGCTCCCAATGAGTAAAAGTCCGATGAGCCACCGGATACGTCGATTCATGACTTCCCTCCTTTTGAAACTTCCCACGCAAGCATCAACTGAACGATCACGTCAGGTAAAGTCGACTCCGGCAAATGCGCAAACCCGAATAGAAATTGCTTGTGGGAGTCCGGATGCACGATGCGATAGTCGTTCATGGATTTAATGGCGATTCCGGCGGATTCGGCGGACCGCTTCAATTCTTGTTCTGTTCGCTCGGTCGCGATGGTCAACACGACGTGCAATCCGGCACTTGCTCCGGTCACGGTGACGGTCGGTTCGAATGGTCGGAAGGCTGCGAGGACACTTTCTAACTTACGACGGTATATTTTTCGCATCCGGTTCAAATGCTTCTCAAAGTCACCGCTCGACATAAATAAGGCCAACGTCTGTTGTTCGAACCGGGGAACGCTACAGGTGAAATACTGGTGTCGTTCCCGGTAACGGTTTAACAAGGGTGTCGGTAAGACCATATAGCCGATGCGTAAGGATGGCATGAGAGATTTTGAAAACGTACTGATATAGATAACCCGTTCGTTCGGGTCCATGCTCTGCAGTGACGGAATCGGCTTGCCGCTATAGCGAAACTCGCTGTCGTAATCGTCTTCGATGATATACGTCTGATGGACGAGTGCCCAATTTAACAAACGTTGCCTTCGACTGACAGACAGGACGGTCCCTGTCGGAAATTGATGAGCAGGTGTGACATATAGTGCATCGATTGCATGACGCTCGAGCTCATTCACACAAACACCACTATCGTCTACGGGAATAGGAATCGATGTGCGTCCTTGTTGTTCGAACAACAATCGCGTGAGCGGATAACCAGGGTCTTCGATCCCGAAGATAGACGAGTCCGGTAATAGATTCAAGAGTTGTGGCAACAGCTGTTCCGTACCGGACCCGACGATGATCTGTTCTGGTGAGCACTGTACGCCACGGGAGTGATAAAGATATGTGGCGATTTCTTGGCGTAATTCTAGATCTCCTTGAACAGAACCTAACGCAAGTAATTCATGATTCACGTCATCGACGACATGTTTGATGTGTCGCTTCCATCGTTCAAACGGGAAGGCAGTCGTGTCGATTTGACTCGGGGAAACATCATAATCATATGTCTTTCGCTGAGGGGCTGGTGTGATGGTACTACTCGAGCGCCGGACGTACAGTTCCTCTTGAGGTAACACATAAAATCCTTTTCGAGGAATGGACTCGATGTATCCTTCGGCGAGTAACTGGGCATACGCGAACTCGACCGTGGTCTGCGAGACATCTAAAAATTGAGAGAGCTTACGCTTTGAAGGTAATTTGGTTCCTGTCTTTAACGTATCGTCGAGGATGGCATCCCGAATGTGTTTATACAATTGCTCGTAAAGCGGGATGGACGATTCTTGATCAAGCGATAAGGTAAGCATATCCATGGTGTGACGTTCCTTTCTTTACGAACCAAAAAAGAAGTAGAGTATAAACCCAAGAATAATGATGAAAGAGACAATCCCGGGTGTACCAAATGAGGCACGATGACCCCCATCAAACGAATCACGGTTTAACATACGTATTCCTCCTTTATACTTCAACAGGTTCGGGATAGATGAAATGGAGTCCTTTATTTAAACTGACCACTTTAAATAATAAGAAACTGACACTTTTAATATAGTCAATACAACTTATACTAGCAAGTAGAACACGAACCAATGGAGGGATTTCAATGGAAAAGAGACAAGTAGGGACAGATAAAGTAAAACGTGGGATGGCAGAAATGCAAAAAGGTGGCGTCATCATGGACGTCATCAACGCCGAACAGGCGAAGATTGCTGAGGCTGCCGGTGCTGTGGCTGTTATGGCGCTCGAACGTGTACCATCAGATATCCGTAAAATGGGTGGCGTTGCCCGTATGGCTGACCCGACAATCATTGAAGACGTCATGGAGGCAGTATCTGTACCGGTTATGGCAAAATGCCGGATCGGGCACATCGCTGAAGCACGCGTCCTCGAGTCAATGGGGGTCGACTTCATTGACGAGAGCGAAGTTTTGACACCAGCCGACGAAGAGTTCCACTTGTACAAGCGCGACTACACGGCGCCGTTCGTATGTGGAGCACGCGACCTCGGTGAAGCAGCCCGCCGTATCGGTGAAGGGGCAGCGATGATTCGTACAAAAGGGGAGCCGGGAACAGGGAACATCGTCGAAGCGGTTCGTCATATGCGTACAGTCCAAGCGCAAGTGAAACGTCTCTTGTCGATGAGTGTGGATGAGGTCATGACAGAGGCGCGCGACCTCGGTGCACCGTTTGAAGTATTGATGCAGATTCGTGAAGCGGGTCGTCTCCCGGTCGTAAACTTTGCGGCAGGTGGAATTGCGACACCAGCGGACGCTGCCTTGATGATGCATCTCGGGGCAGACGGAGTCTTTGTCGGATCAGGGATCTTCAAAGCAGAGAATCCAGAGAAATTCGCACGTGCCATCGTGGAAGCAACGACATACCACGATGACTATGAGCGGATCGCACACTTGTCAAAAGGATTGGGTGAGGCGATGAAAGGACTTGACGTCCGCACGCTCAAAGAAGAAGAACTCATGGCACCACGAGGCTGGTAAGATGGTGACGATTGGCGTATTAGGGATGCAAGGCGCGATTCGGGAGCATGTTCGCATGCTGGAAGCGCTCGGTGCCCAAACCGTTGTAGTCCGCTCGCTAGAAGACTTGCAAGCGATTGACGGACTCGTGTTACCAGGGGGAGAGAGTACGGCGATGCGGCGATTACTCGACCGTTACGGTCTGCTCGAACCACTTCGAGAGATGGAAACGTTACCGATGTTCGGCACATGTGCCGGCATGATTCTTCTCGCGAACGAAGTCGAAGGGTATGACGCCCACTTGAAGAAAATCCCGATGACAGTGAAACGCAATGCGTTCGGACGTCAGGTCGACAGTTTTGAAGTCGACCTTCCAGTGAAAGGAATCGATGAGCCAGTCGAAGCGGTCTTCATTCGTGCCCCACAAGTTGCGCGCGTTGAACCAGAAGTAGATGTGCTCGCTGAAGTCGAGGAAGCGATTGTGGCGGTCCGTTACAATCAGTATCTTGCTTGCTCGTTCCACCCCGAATTGACGGATGACCTCTCGTTACATCGCTATTTTATCGAGATGGTCAAAGCGAATCAGAGTCAACATGTATAAGTTTGAAGGACCTCGCAAAAAGGGGGTCCTTCAAACTTATTTTTTGTTACACTGAACAAAGAAGCGTACAGAAAGGGGAAACGATGTGAAGGCTCGTTATTTCATCATATTGCTCACAGTCGTATTCGTCATGCAGACCATCTTGCCATCGGCTGCCTCTGCGGCCGCTCCGAAAGTGGATGCAGCAAGCGCGATGCTTGTAGACGTGACGACAGGACAAGTTCTATTTGCCAAACAAGAAGATTCGATGCTTCAGCCGGCTTCAATCACGAAGCTGATGACTGCATTTTTGACGCGTGAGGCGATTCAGGCAGGGAAACTCAGTTGGACACAAGAAATCACACCGAGCGATGCTGCTTTGGCGTTGACGAGAAAGCCGGGGTTGGCACGAATCCCGCTGTTAAATAAACCATATACCGTCAAAGAATTATACGATGCCGCGTTGATTCGTTCAGCGAATGAAGCGGCCGTAACGCTCGGGGAGGCCGTATCCGGTTCGGAAGAGGCATTCGTCAAAGAGATGAATCGCCGGGCTGATGAATTAGGGATGACGCAAACGACGTTCGCGAACGCCTCAGGACTCGATTCTGAATCCGCTGGCCTATCAGGAGACAACTTGACGTCTGCTAAGGACTTGATGAAGCTCGCGATCGCGTATTTGACGACGTATCCGGAAGTGCTCGACGTGACGAAGCGGGCATACGTGGACGTCGACGGTGTTCGATTTGATGCGACGAATCGCATGCTCGCTAATCGTGACCTCGCTTATCCGGGAATGCTCGGCTTCAAGACAGGCACGACGAATGAGGCGGGATATTGTTTCATCGGCGTATCCACACGGGATGGGCGTACCGTTTTGTCGGTCGTCCTCGGTGCAACATCGGACGAGGGACGTTATGCAGCAACGAAAGCGCTACATGATTATGCTTATGCGGATTTCGTGATGACCCCAATCTTGCGGATGGGGGAGACAATCTCCAAGATGGCAACGGTCTCTCAAGGCGAGGAAGAGCAAGTCGCGGTCCGAATGACGAACGACTTTGAAGTATTAGTCGAAAAAGGAAGACCCGTACCGGAGCCCGAATATGATCTGCTTGATTTAGAGGCTCCGATTAAGGCTGACACACAGGCAGGCATGGTCACCATCGATTCTTCGGAGAACGTACGCTATTTAGAGGGAGAGGCTCCTCCTAAGATGGCACTTGTTACAGCGGAGTCGGTCGATACCGCCTCGTTCTTGACGAGAATAACGCGAGCTTTTTTGGATTTCCTCGATCAAATCCGACTCGCACTTGGAAAAATCAGTCTTGTCGAACAAGTTGAGATGTTGTAAAGTAAGATTAATTCAATGACAGATGCGATGATGAGAATAAGTACGTTACGTACGTCTACTGACAGAGAGCTAGTGGTTGGTGCAAACTAGTGAGATGACGTGACCGAATCGGCCTCGGAGCATTGACTTGGAAACAAGTCACGTTCGCACACGTTACGTGCATCGAGTGGCTCAAACATTTGGGCAACGAGGGTGGCAACGCGGATCCAAGGTGGTTCGTCCCTTTCCTACGGGAAAGGGACGAACCACCTTTTTTATATGAAAAAGGAGGAATAGCAATGTTAGACATTAAACGTTTGCGACAGGATTTTGAAGGGATTAAAGAAAAGTTAGCTCACCGGGGGGAAGACTTGAGTGCACTTGACCGCTTCCCACAACTAGAGGAGAAACGTCGCGACTTGATCAACGAAGTCGAAGTGAAGAAAGCGAAGCGCAACGAAGCGACAAAACAGATCGCTGAATTGAAGCGGAACAAAGAAGATGCCGAAGGTCCGATTTTAGAGACACGTCGCCTCGGCGATGAAATCAAACTGTTGGACGAAGATTTACGCGAAGTTGAGGCAGAACTCAACTTGATTTTACTCAGCATCCCAAATATCCCGCACGAATCAACACCAATCGGCGAAACGGAAGACGACAACGTGACGATTCGCGAAATCGGGACAAAGCCTGAGTTTGATTTCGAGCCTAAGCAACATTGGGACGTGATGGAAGACCTTCAAATCGTCGATGTCGAGCGCGCTGGAAAAGTAACAGGTAGCCGCTTCGTCTTCTATAAAGGATTAGGCGCTCGCTTAGAACGTGCCCTCATCAACTTTATGATGGACCTTCATTCAGATGAGCATGGGTACGCTGAAGTGTTACCTCCTTACATGGTCAATCGAGATTCGATGACAGGAACGGGTCAGCTTCCTAAATTTGAAGAGGATGCATTTAAAGTAGCGGATACGAACTACTTCCTCGTTCCGACTGCTGAAGTACCGGTCACGAACATGCACCGTGAAGAAATTCTTGCGGAAACACAACTTCCAATCGCGTATACTGCATATAGTGCAAACTTCCGTTCTGAAGCTGGGTCAGCGGGACGTGACACGCGTGGGTTGATCCGTCAGCACCAATTCAATAAAGTCGAGCTCGTCCGCTTCGTAAAACCGGAAGAGTCTTATGAGCAATTGGAACTGTTGACAGGTCATGCTGAAGAAGTATTGAAACGTCTAGGCCTTCCTTATCAAGTGCTCAGCATGTGTACGGCAGATCTCGGATTCACTGCCGCGAAAAAATACGATATTGAAGTATGGATGCCGGCACAAGGGGTCTATCGTGAAATCTCGTCTTGCTCAAACTTTGAAGATTTCCAAGCGCGTCGTGCGGGAATTCGTTTCCGTCGTGACGCCAATGCGAAACCTGAGTTTGTGCATACGTTGAACGGTTCAGGTTTGGCCGTCGGACGAACGGTCGCAGCGATTCTTGAAAATTATCAACAAGCGGATGGATCGGTCGTGATTCCAGAAGTTCTTCGTCCTTACATGGGTGGAAAAGAAAAGATTGAAATGCCGAACTAAACGCTTGAGCAGCCTCGATTTTGAGGCTGCTCAATTTTTTTAATGTTTTTTCACAAAAGGGTTTGACATCTGTCTCTTCAGTTGGTACTATAAATCATGTCGAGCGACACTGTTGCTCACGAATTGCATATGAGCTTTGGAGGTGTACCCAAGTGGTTTAAGGGAACGGTCTTGAAAACCGTCAGGGGTGTAACAGCCTGCGTGGGTTCGAATCCCACCACCTCCTCCATTTCTTTTTTGGAGGCTCACACAATTTTATATCTTCTGGAGGTGTACCCAAGTGGTTTAAGGGAACGGTCTTGAAAACCGTCAGGGGTGTAACAGCCTGCGTGGGTTCGAATCCCACCACCTCCTCCACTTTCTTTTTTTTACACTTTTTTAGGCCTGGAGTTGTACCCAAGTCCGGCTGAAGGGGACGGACTCGAAATCCGTTAGGAGTCGCAAGGCTCGCGTGGGTTCGAATCCCACCAACTCCGCTTTCAATCGGGCATCTGCAGAGGCAGATGCATTTTTTGTATCCACAGACATAAGCGCTGTGGATTTTTTTATGCACAAAAAAGAAGGATCACGCTGTCGTTGGCGCAATCCTTCTATTGATTATCTCACTTTTGCTTCGCGCGCAATCGTGAGTTGCTTTTCGATTTTCTCAAGAATGAGTTCAACTGAATCAGGGTCGTTGATGAGGTCGTACTCTTCAATCGAGAGACGCAATACCGGACACAGGTTGAAGTTGTTGATCCATTCTGTGTAGCGGGCGTACATTTCTTCCCAATAAGCGATTGGTGTTTGCTGCTCCATCTCGCGACCGCGCATCTGAATGCGTTCGAGTACTTGTTCGAACGAACCTTCGAGATAGATTAATAGATCCGGGTGCGGGAAGAACGGTGTCAACACCATTGCCTCGAACAAACTAGAATACGTTTCGTAGTCTGTTGGTGACATCGTCCCTTTTTCATAGTGCATCTTGGCGAAGATGCCTGTATCTTCATAGATTGAACGATCTTGGATGAAGCCGCCACCGTATTGGAAGATTTTCTTCTGTTCTTTAAAACGTTCTGCCAAGAAGTAAATTTGAAGATGGAAGCTCCAACGTTCGAAATCATGATAGAATTTATCGAGGTAAGGGTTGGTATCTACTTTTTCGAGAGACGTTCGGAAATTCAATGCATCGGCTAACGAATTGGTGATCGTTGATTTCCCGATCCCAACCATTCCACCGATTGTAATGATCGTATCGTTCGGGATGTTATATTTATCAATCAGCTTCATTTTATTTGGGCTCCTTTAGTTAATTCTAATTCACGCTCAATCGTTTTTAGGACATGAGTCAAGTCGTCCGGATTGTGTACAAAGTCGAGTTCATCCCCACTGAACGAGAGAATCTTCACTTCTGGATGGGCCGCGCGATATGATTCAACAAACGTCTCATAGTCGTGAGCAAGTTGTTCGAGGTAATCACGAGACATATTCTCTTCCACTTCACGTCCACGCAAGGCGACTCGTTTCATTAATGTCTCAATGCTGGCATGTAAGTAAATGACGACATCAGGTTTCGGCATATCATGTGTCAAAATCTTATAAATCTGCTCGTACTTGTTCAAGTGTGCCGGTTTCAGCGAACGGTGAGCAAAAATCAAGTTTTTGAAAATATGATAGTCCGAAACGACGGATTTTTGCTGACTCAAGTGGTGTTTGTGAATATCATCCAACTGCTTGAATCGATTGCACAAGAAGAACATTTCCGTTTGGAAACTCCATTCTTCGATATCTTCATAAAACTTGCCGAGAAATGGGTTCTCTTCTACAATTTCATTCAGCATCTGCATCGAGAAATGCTGACTGATGATATGGGCCAGTGATGTTTTCCCGACACCAATCGGTCCTTCTACCGTTATAAACATATGATGTCATCCTCCATTATCCAAAGTGCAAGTTCCATTCTAGCACACAATACGAGCGATATGGCGAGGGATTTGATTTTCATTTTTTTTCATAGTTTTAAATAAGAAATGAGGTGAATCGATGGAACGTGATGAACGATTTATGCAATTAGCCATCGAAGAAGCAAAGAAAGCAGAAGCCATCGGCGAGGTGCCGATTGGTTGTGTGATCGTGAAGGGAGACCAGGTGATCGCAACCGGGCACAATCGTCGTGAAACGGATCGATTGGCGGCAGCACATGCCGAGATGATTGCGATTGAAACGGCCAATGAGACACTAGAGAATTGGCGATTAGAAGACTGCGAACTATACGTTACCCTTGAACCGTGCCCGATGTGTGCGGGCGCAATCGTGTTGTCTCGCGTGAAACGTGTCATTTTCGGTGCCCACGACCCGAAAGGTGGATGTTGTGGGACGTTGATGAACTTGGTGCAGGATGAGCGGTTCAATCACCAAGCCGAAGTGACAGAAAATGTTTTAGCAGAAGAATGTGGACAGCTCCTAACAGATTTCTTCCGAGCGCTTCGAGAAAGGAAGAAACAAGAACGACTCAATCAGAGAGGTTGCAACCCAATCGATTAAACAGTATAATGTAATAGCACTCGAGGTAGTGCCTAATTTCATTTACCCATTTGCCGTGCTAGGTGGGGAGGTAGCGGTGCCCTGTCACTCGCAATCCGCTGTAGCGAGACTGAATCCCGATTCGAGGGAGTGCGCTGGTGTGGTCTGCCTTATGTAAGTGGCGTTGACGTCTGAGTCCTGCGCAACGGTCACCCATGAACCAGGTCAGGTCCGGAAGGAAGCAGCCTTAAGTGGTGACGTACCGTGTGCCGCAGGGGTGCTTGGGCTGAGCAAACTGCATGAGTAACGCATGTTGACGTGCTTTCAGAAATCGGTGCGCGGCAGATTTATTTTATAACTTCAATCTATGGCCCCCGGGCTGTAGATTTTTTTGTATGATGAGATAGAGAAGAACAGTAAGGAAGGAGGCGAACTCATGGCGTATCAAGCGTTATATCGTGTATATCGACCTCAATCGTTTCAAGAGGTCGTCGGTCAAGTCCATATCACACGTACGATTCAAAACGCTCTGTTAGAGGAGCGGATGTCACATGCGTACCTGTTTTCTGGCCCGCGTGGAACAGGGAAGACGAGTTTGGCGAAAATCATTGCCAAGGCAATCAACTGTGAAAGCGCGCCGACACGTGAACCATGTAACACCTGTCCGACGTGTATCGCCATCACGGAAGGGACGAGTCCCGACGTGTTTGAAATTGATGCCGCATCGAACAACGGGGTTGACGAAATTCGGGAGATTCGAGACAAAGTCAAATATCCGCCGTCCCAAGGGCGTTACAAAGTATACATCATTGATGAAGTGCATATGTTATCGACCGGTGCATTCAACGCGTTGTTAAAGACGCTTGAGGAACCACCGGCACATGCGATATTCATCTTGGCCACGACAGAACCACATAAAATTCCGGCCACGATCATTTCCCGCTGTCAGCGATTTGATGTCAAACGGCATGAAGTGAGTCAATTGCAAACGCGGATGGCCTATATTTTAAACGACCAAGACCATGACTATGACCCGGAAGCGTTGAAACTCATCGCACGTGCTGCCGATGGCGGGATGCGAGATGCCCTTAGCTTACTTGATCAGGCGCTCGCATTCAGTGATGGGCGGTTGACGGAAGAAGCGGTGTTAGAAGTCACGGGTGCCGTGACGGATGAAACGTTGCTCGACATGGCGTATGGTCTCCAGCGAAAAGAGTTAAATGCCATTTTGAGTACGCTTGAATTGATGTTACGTGAAGGGAAGGACTTGAAACGTTTCATCGAAGATTTAGTGTTCGTTCATCGGGATGCGTTACTCTTGAAAGCATCTCCACAAGCAGCTGACTTATTGGAACGTGCTCGTCCGACTGACGAGTTTCGTCAGTTCGTCGAAGCGACTTCGACGGATGAATTGTTCCAAGTGATTGAAGAGCTCAATGATTGCCAACAGCAGATGAGGTTATCTAACCATCCGAAAGTGTTGGTGGAGTTAACATTCATCCGGATCGCGGAACAAGGTCGGACGATCAGTGAGCAAATGACACAACTACAAGATCAAGTGCGTGAACTGAGCCGTGAATTAAATGAAGTGAAGAAGAATGGTGTTGTCGTGACAGGTGGAGAAGCAGAAAAGCCGAAACCTGCTCCGAAACGGACACAGATTCGGGTGCCGAAAGAACGGATTCGCCAACTCTTACAGCGGGCCGAACGACAGCACTTGAATGCGATTCGCGACAGCTGGGGAGATATCATGACGAATATTCGGATACAAGATGGTCCGATTTTCGCTCTCTTCTATGAAAGTGAAGCTGTCCTTTGTGCAAGTGACACCTTACTGGTACAATTTAAAGATGGAATGACATGGCACTATGAGCAAGTGAGTTCAAATGGTCGTACGCGCGATGTGATTGAACAGGCGTTGTTCGAAGTGACGGGAATTCGTCGCGAAATCATGGCGGTGCTTGAGACGGATTGGAATGAACTAAAAAATGAGTTCATCCTTCAAAAACAAGCAGAGCGGACGGAACAAGTCGAAGAGCCGGAAACCGAGGATCCGCTAGTCGCGCAGGCGATGGAACGTTTTGGCGATGTCGTTGAAATCGAAGAAACATAAGGGAGGCGCTCTGAATGCGTGGAATGGGAAACATGAACAACATGATGAAACAGATGCAAAAGATGCAAAAAGATATGGCGAAAGCTCAAGAGGAATTAAAAGAGTTATCGGTTGAAGGAACTGCGGGAGGCGGCATGGTGAAAGTTGTCGTCAGCGGTCATAAAGAAGTCTTAGATGTCATTATTGCGGAAGACGTTGTCGATCCGGACGATGTGGATATGTTACAAGATCTCGTCTTAGCAGCAATCAATGATGCAATGAAACAAGCGGATCAGCTTGTGAATGATAAGATGGGACGTTTCACACAAGGGATGAACCTCCCAGGCTTTTAAGTGAAGAAAGGATCGATGCGAGTTGCAATACCCTGAAGCCATTGGACGATTGATTGAGAGTTTTACGAAGTTACCTGGGATTGGACCGAAAACTGCGGTACGTTTAGCATTCCATGTATTAGATATGGAAGAAGACGATGTGTTGACGTTCGCAAAATCTCTTGTGAGTGCGAAACGTGACATAAAGTATTGTACCGTATGTGGTCACATCACGGATATTGACCCGTGTGCAATCTGCAAAGACTCACATCGGGATGAAACGGTAGTTTGTGTGGTTCAAGACTCAAGAGACGTGATTGCTATGGAGAAGATGCGGGAGTACAGAGGGAAGTATCATGTTCTTCATGGAGCCATTAGTCCAATGGAAGGGATTGGTCCAGAGGATATTAATGTTTCAAGTTTGCTGACACGTTTACAAGAGAACGAGTCGATTCAAGAAGTGATTTTAGCGACCAACCCGAACATTGAAGGGGAAGCGACTTCGATGTATTTATCGAGACTACTCAAACCGACAGGCATTCGCGTGACGCGTCTCGCCCATGGTCTACCAGTCGGTGGAGACTTGGAGTATGCGGATGAAGTGACACTATCTCGGGCGATGGAAGGTAGAAGAGAGCTATGAAATGGTTTCGTAAGTCGTTAAGAGATGATTATGATCAACGACTACTGACTGAGCTGCTAGAAGCTAAGGCTAAGTTTGAATCGAAACGTCGGATGCTTGAAGTCAGCATAGAGGACACGGGAGAGCTAGCTGCTCAAGTGAAGCAAGCGGAAGCTCTCTACTTCTTCTATTTGAAAGAAGCAAAGAAGCGAAATGTTTCGTTATCGTCTCTTCGTTCTTAAGGCGACGCCAATGGCGCGCCTTCTTTATTTTTAGTCCTATATAATGAAAGAAAAAATCGTTTCGGTTGAACGAATGAAGTTTTTATATATTTCTTTAATCTTTTTAACAAAAAGGGTTGCGTGGTTATTATTTTACTGATATATTAATAGACGTCGCCGAGATAAGCGACAGAGCAAACGAAAAATATTTTTAAAAAGTGGTTGACCTTTTCTTCTCCACTTGGTAAGATATTTAAGTCGCCAAGAGCGGCAGACGAACTTTGAAAACTGAACGATGAGGCAAAAATAAGTTTTACATTTTTTGAATGAAGCGCAAGCTTCGTCAATTTAAGAGCTATATCAAATTCTTTGGAGAGTTTGATCCTGGCTCAGGACGAACGCTGGCGG
>NZ_JACSJK010000008.1:0-43931 GCF_018617035.1 Exiguobacterium sp. s140 | reverse complement strand
CCGTTCCCATGCCGAACACGGAAGTTAAGCGTCTCAGCGCCGAAAGTAGTTGGGGGATCTCCCCCTGTGAGGATAGGACGTTGCCAGGCCAACGCAGAAGACGATCAAGCATATGCTTGATCGTCTTTTTTCATATTTTGATAGTTTAGGAGGAATGACAGATGGCTCCTGCTCGGGAAAATCCTTTTACATTTTTAGAGGTTCTAGAACAGCATGTTCGTGAGCACCGCGTCTCTTTCCACGTACCAGGTCATCATAACGGTACAGTGGTTGATGATCGCTTACCTGATGCATTCGCAAAAGTCATGCCTTATGATTTGACTGAGCTAGCACATTTAGACGATTTGCACGATGCCTCGGGAATCATCGAGCAAGCAGAATGTGCATTGGGTAAGTTGTATGAGAGTAAAAGTAAATGGCTTGTCAACGGATCGACTGCGGGAAATTGGAGTATGCTCGCGGCAACAGTGAAACGTGGTGAACGGGTATATGTTCAACGGAACTCACATAAATCGGTTTGGAACGCAATCGAATGGTTAGGATTAAAGCCAGTCTTACTAACACCTACCATTGAACGTGGCACAGGCATCCCGACTGTCGTGACATTAGATACGATCGAACAGGCCATTCAAGAATTTCCTGGAGGGAAAGCCGTCATGTTGACGTCTCCGACCTATTACGGGGATATGGCAGACATTCGAACGATTTCGGACTATTTGACATCATTCGACATTCCATTGCTCGTCGATGAGGCACACGGCGCTCATTTGATTCATCCACAGTTGCCACGTCGCTCTGCAATCTTCGAAGGAGCGAGCGCAGTCGTGCAGTCCGCTCATAAAACGTTGCCTGCCCTCACTATGGGGGCTTGGGTTCACTATAAAGATCATATCGATGAAGCGCGCTTGAAGCATGCATTATCTTCTTTTCAGACTTCGAGTCCGTCTTATCTCGTCATGGCTTCATTGGATTATGCTCGTTCTTATCTAGAACGTTTAACGGATGAGGAATGGTCCGCAATCCAAAAAAGCCATGCACAATTTGTTCTTGAATTAAAACGAGCTGGTTTTGTTGTAAAAGTCGGAGATGACTTTACGAAAGTGACGATTCTGACTTATCCGAAGAATGGATTGATCTTTAGTCAGCATCTCGCCTCAATCGGCATAGACATCGAGTTGGCGGCAGTCGATCATGTGTTATTCTGCTTGCCATTCAGGGAAATAAAGAAACAGGAAATCGAACATTGGATCAAATTAATAAAAAAAGCATCTACCCATGTGCCGATCATTGAAGACGATGAAACGATCTTTCCCTTCCCACAAACCGAGCGCGTGTCTGAACTCTATACGTCTGAAACAGCTCTTCCAATCCAACGAGTCCTTTTCGACCAAGCAATCGGATTGATTTCAGCAGAGACGGTGATTCCATATCCACCAGGTATTCCATGGATTCTAAAAGGAGAGCGGATTACAGAAGAAAAAATCCGGGTGCTCCGGGAATGGATTTCTTTAGGGAGGAAGCTTCAAGCTAGTAAGCATGTTATGATAGAGCAAATTGACGTTATTGTAGAGGAGTTTTAAAACGTGAACGGAATGTTTATTACGGTTGAAGGACCGGATGGATCAGGAAAGTCCACACAGCTTCAATTATTAGTAGAAAACTTAAAACAAAAAGGATATGACATCGTCGTGACCCGAGAACCTGGAGGAACAACGGTCGGGAATCAGATTCGCGAAGTGTTATTATCGCCGGATCACCATGAGATGACACCACGCGTGGAGATGATGCTCTATGCCGCATCACGGGCTCAGAACGTGGAACAAGTGATTCGGCCAGCGTTAGAGCGGGGCGCCATTGTTCTCTGCGACCGGTTCATCGATGCATCCATTGCTTATCAAGGATATGGATTGCAGTATGACCTTGATCAGATTCGGTCATTGAATGAATGGGCGACGAATGGTCTCACGCCCGATTTAACCTTTTTATTCGATTTGAATCCGGAACGGGCGAGTGCACGTATGAAAGATCGGGGACAGCTTGATCGGATCGAGAGTCGTGATCAAGCATTCCATGAGCGTGTCTATGCAGGATTCCAAACGTTACTGAAACAGTATCCAGAACGAATCGTTCGGATTGATGCTGATCAATCGATTGAATGCATTCAGGATGAGGTACTTGATTATACAATTGAACGACTACAACAAGGAGGCGTACAAATATGATGAAAATGGTAATTGCAATCGTACATGATAAGGATAGCGCACGTTTGTCCGACGCACTCGTCGAGCAAGATTTTCGCGCAACAAAGTTAGCCACGACTGGTGGATTTTTAAAAGAAGGTAATACAACGTTTATGATGGGGATTCCACAAGAGCGTCTTGATGATTTGATGGACGTGATTCAATCGAACTGCTCGAGCCGCGACCAAATGATCACGCCGATTTCACCGATGGGAGGACATGCGGATTCGTATATTCCTTACCCAGTCGAAGTACAAGTCGGAGGGGCGACGGTATTCGTCTTGCCGATCGAAGGATTCCATCAGTTTTAATGGGAGTTGGGCATATGCGTTTTCAAGAATTGAGCGAGTCGCAAACTGTCGTTTCTCGCATCATTCAAAATTCAATCGTTTCGAATAAAGTGGGGCATGCGTATATCTTCTCAGGAGATTATGAGCCTTATTTGATTGATACAGCCACATTGTTCGCCAAAGCCTTATTTTGTGAATCACCAGATGGTGCAGAGCCTTGTGGAGTGTGTCGAAACTGTCGGCGTATGGATTCTAAAAACATTGTCGACTACATCGAAGTGGAGCCGGACGGTGCGAGTATAAAAAAAGAACAGATTCAGCAATTGCTCAGTGATTTATCACTACGAGGTGCTGAAGGTGATCGCCAAGTGTACGTCATTCATCAAGCGCACAAGATGACGACTCAAGCGGCAAACAGTCTACTGAAATTCTTTGAAGAACCGGGAGTAGGAAAGCTTGCTATTTTAGTGACGACACAACCACAGTTGCTTCTTCCGACGATTCGTTCGCGCGCGCAACAACTTGCTTTTCGTCCGATCGACCGAGCCCAATTGGCGCAAACGATGTCAGAAGAACTGTCCTGTACGTATGATTTGGCATACCTTGCCTTGACCGTTTATCCGAAATGGGATGACGCGAAAGAAGCGCTTGAGCAGGAGTGGTTTGTACAGGCGTATGGGCTAGTGGTACAATTAATTGAAGTATTGACGAAACGACCTCAAGAGTTGCTCTTGTTCGCACAAGAAAAATGGTTAGGGCATTTCAAAGGACGGAATGAGTTGCGAGTAGGTCTTGAATTATTCGAACATTGGCTAGAGGAGGCACTTCATTTAAAAGTGCGAGATATGTATGCTCCGAAGCTATTTAAGAATGAGGCCGCCTTGTACAACGCATTTATCCAAAATCGATCTGTCACGAAGCTTACACATGCGATTGAAAGTGTACATGCGGCCATTTGGCGACTTGAGGCAAACGTCAATCCTCAATTAACGTTCGAACGACTTTCGTTCGATTTGCAGAAAGGATAGAAGCGCGTGCTTGAAGTAGTTGGAGTCCGTTTTAAAGAAGCGGGAAAAATCTATTACTTTTCACCAGGCGATGCAACGCTTAAACGTGGGGACCATGTCATCGTTGAAACGGTACGTGGCATTGAGTATGGGGAAATCGTCCAAGTCAACAAGCAGCTCGGCGAAGACGAAGTCGTCCTGCCGTTGAAGACGATCCTTCGTGTCGCGGACCAAAAGGATGCGGATATCGTACGCGATAATCGACTGGCAGCCGTTGATGCTCACGCCGTCTGTGAAGAAAAAATTCGAGAACATCAATTAGAAATGAAGCTAGTTGATGTTGAGTATACATTTGATCGCAATAAAGTGATC
The DNA here is from genome assembly GCF_018617035.1 of Exiguobacterium sp. s140. GTDB lineage: Bacteria > Bacillota > Bacilli > Exiguobacteriales > Exiguobacteriaceae > Exiguobacterium > Exiguobacterium profundum. The sequence continues at coordinate 40,022 of NZ_JACSJK010000008.1, read as the reverse complement.
TTTTATTTTACTGCCGAGGGTCGCGTCGACTTTCGAGAATTGGTAAAAGACTTAGCTAGTGTGTTTCGGACACGAATCGAGCTCCGACAAATCGGTGTTCGTGATGAAGCGAAACTCCTTAGCGGGATTGGGCCATGTGGTCGGGTTCTTTGCTGCTCGTCATTTCTTGGGGAATTCGAACCGGTCTCGATTAAAATGGCCAAAGACCAGAATCTCTCGTTGAATCCGAATAAGATCTCTGGAGTATGTGGTCGTCTGATGTGCTGTTTGAAATATGAGAATGACACATATGAAGAACTGAAACGTGATTTACCAGACGTCGGCAAGCGAATCAAAATTCCAGAAGGTGATGGTCGGGTAATCGGTCTTAACATTTTGGACCAACTCATTCAAGTCGAGCTCCACGATCGGACACGTGTCGTCACGTATACGATTGATGAACTCGTTGAAGTGGGTGCGATTAAACGAAAACCGTCAAAACAGTGATGGGGTGCTGAGCAGTGGAAAGAATGGACAAAAAAGAAGTGATGATGCGGGTGGATGCGATCGAGCAACAGATGCAGCTCCTCACCGAACATTTAGGCGTGTTAAAAGAGCAGCTCGCTTATTTGCTTGAAGAGAACCAGCATATGTATCTAGAGAATCATCACTTACGCGAAAAAGTCGAACAATTGGCAGAAGTTGATACGACAAATGGTGATTCACAAATCGCATTGTCTGGGAAAGGGCAGAACAATTTGGCTGCGCTGTATCAAGAAGGATTCCACATTTGTAACCTCCATTACGGACAGGTACGAAAAGATGGGGACTGTCTCTTCTGTTTGTCGATGCTCAATAAACATTAATACGGGGCGATAGATAGGGGTTCCCTATCCGTCGCCTTTCTTTTATAGAAGGAGGAAACGATGGTAACGGTTAAGGATGGAGAACGCCTTGATGATTTGCTCGGACGTCCAGGTAAGATCATTCAAAGTGATGATGTGTTCTCATTTTCATTAGATGCGGTACTGCTTGCAGAGTTTGTATGGGTGCCTATCCAAAAAGGACAACTGGTCGATTTGTGTGCTGGCACCGGGGCAATCCCGCTCTTTTTGTCATATCGTACAAAAGGAACGATAACAGGTGTGGAGATTCAATCGAAACTGGTCGACATGGCGAATCGAAGCATGGCGGTCAATCGTCTTGAAGAGCGAATTCGAGTGGTGGAGGGCGATGTGAAAACGGCAGCGACGCAGCTCGGGCATGCACGATATGACGTAGTCACATGTAACCCGCCCTACTTTTTAGCGAACGAGACGTCACTCCGAAATCAAAATGAGCATCATACGATTGCGCGCCATGAAGTGCTGTGCACGTTAGAAGATTGCATCAAGACGGCCAGTCAACTCGTCAAACCGGGAGGGAAAGTGGCGTTCGTGCATCGGCCAGAACGTTTACTGGATATCCTGACGTTGATGCGTGCGTATCGAATTGAACCAAAACGAATGCAACTCGTTTACCCGAAAGCGGGACGCGAGGCGAATACCTTATTAATCGAGGGATCGAAAGATGGAAAAGCAGGTCTTAAAATTTTACCGCCATTTGTTGTCTATGAAGAAGACGATACGTATACAGAAGCGATGCGAGCTATTCTCGATGCCTAAACATTATACGTACATCTTGGAATGCGGTGATGGAACGTACTACACGGGCTATACGACAGACGTGGAAAAACGACTCCTTGCACATAATGCCGGGAAAGGTGCGAAATATACGAAAGCCCGTCTCCCTGTACGACTTCGGTACGTACAATCGTTTGAGACGAAGCGGGAGGCCATGCGATACGAATGGTCCATCAAGCAATTGACCCGATCACAAAAAGAGAAGTTGATGGAGGGGACGACCAATGAATTCACAGAAGAGCTATCAAACTGAACAACCGACGTTGTATGTCGTGCCGACCCCAATTGGGAACTTGGAGGATATGACGTATCGCGCGGTACGGACCCTTCAGGAAGTAGACTTAATCGCAGCGGAAGACACACGACAAACGATGAAGCTTTGCCGACACTTTGACATTGCGACAAAATTGATTAGCTATCATGAACATAATAAAGAAGTGAGTGGACCAAGACTGATTGACGATCTGTTGTCCGGAAAATCGATTGCCGTTGTCTCAGATGCAGGTATGCCTGGAATTTCAGACCCGGGAAGCGATCTCGTGCGATTAGCCATTGAGGCAAACATCCCGGTTGTCGTCTTACCCGGTGCGAATGCAGCACTTACGGCACTCGTCGCATCCGGTCTTGCAACTGAACGTTTTCTCTATTACGGTTTCTTGCCGCGTAAGAAGAAGGATCGGGTTGAGATTCTCGAATCGATTCAATACGAACCTGGCACCGTCATTTTTTATGAGGCTCCTCATCGTTTGAAAGAGATGTTGACAGCGATTCGACAAGTGTTCGGGAATCGACAAATCGTATTAGGTCGTGAACTGACAAAAACATTTGAAGAGTTTTTGAGAGGAACTGTGGATGAGGCGTTGACATGGTGTGAGGGTGAAGTGCGTGGTGAGTTTGTCGTCTTGGTGAGTGGAGCGACAGAGGCGGCACCTACGACAACATGGTGGGAAACACTATCTGCATACGAGCACGTGGTTCACTATATCGAAGAAGGGCTGAAACCAAACGCGGCAATCAAACAGACTGCGAAAGACCGCGGCGAGTCTCGGAATGATGTATACGATACGTATCATCAATTGCATAAAAAAGAGTAAGCAAGGAAATCCTTGCTTACTCTTCGCTGTAGTAATTTTCGAGCATGTTCTTCAACTCAACGAGAACACGTTGTGCACCTTCTGGTGACAAGATGAGTTTGCCGTCTGCCAATTTGAAGTTATCATCTGATACTTCGCCTGTAACTTGGCAAGTCATGTTTGGCTTATATTTTTTCAAAACGATTTGATCGTTGTCGACGTAAATTTCGAGAGCATCTTTCTCTGCAATACCGAGTGTACGACGCAATTCGATTGGAATAACGACACGACCAAGCTCATCAACCTTACGTACAATACCTGTAGATTTCATTTTGTGTTTCCTCCTCCAATGATGTCGAAATCTCGTGGTGACATGAATCGTCAAAATTCGACAATGTGACTACAGCAAAAAGCATACTAAACTTTCCAATTGCAGTCAACTGCTTACTATCTGGAAAAGTAAATTTTCGAAATTTGTCGAATCAAGAACGATATATACCTAAATTTCCCCGTAAGTTTGAACTTGAAACAAAGAAAGGGTATTTTTGGAATATTTATGACGAAGAAAACGCAAAAAAATTCCAAACAATTAGGTTTGGAAATTCTTTTGTCGAACCGTGTATAATGGAAATTGCATATGTCGAAAGGATGGAGAATAAATCATGGCGAAGCCGACTTTTTATATTACAACCCCAATTTATTATCCGAGTGCAAAACTGCACATCGGTCACGCATATACCACGGTAGCAGGTGATGCGATTGCGCGCTACAAACGCTTAAAAGGGTTTGACGTCCGTTATTTGACCGGAACGGATGAGCACGGTCAAAAGATTCAAGAAAAAGCGAAAGAGGCAGGCGTGACGCCACAAGCTTTCGTGGATGAAGTCGTGGAAGAGATCAAGGTCTTATGGGACCGTCTCGAAATTTCGTACGATGACTACATCCGTACGACAGAGGACCGCCATAAGAAAGTGGTCGAGCATGTTTTTGAGACATTACTTAAAAATGGGGACATCTACCTCGGTGAGTACGAAGGATGGTATTCCGTACCGGATGAGACGTACTACACTGAATCGCAGCTCGTCGATGGAAAAAGTCCTGACAGCGGACATCCGGTCGAGCTCGTTCGTGAGGAGTGCTACTTCTTCCGTCTCAGCAAATACGCGGACCGCTTGATTGAATATTTTGAGTCACATCCTGATTTTATTTTGCCAGAATCTCGTAAAACCGAGATGATCAATAACTTCTTAAAGCCGGGTCTTCAAGATTTGGCTGTATCACGCACGACGTTTGATTGGGGCGTCCAAGTCCCATCGAACCCGAAGCACGTCGTGTACGTATGGGTCGATGCGCTCACAAACTATATCTCATCACTCGGATACGGTACAGACAACGATGAACTCTTCAACCGTTACTGGCCAGCAGACGTTCATTTGGTAGGGAAAGAAATCGTACGTTTCCATACGATCATTTGGCCAGCCCTCTTAATGGCGCTTGATCTTCCATTACCGAAGCAAGTATTTGCGCACGGATGGTTGCTCATGAAGGATGGGAAGATGTCGAAATCGAAAGGGAACGTCGTGGACCCAATCCCATTGATCGACCGTTACGGCCTCGACTCGGTCCGCTATTACCTTCTCCGTGAAGTTCCATTCGGAGCGGATGGCACGTTCACACCGGAAGCGTTCGTTGACCGCTTGAATTTTGATTTAGCGAACGACCTCGGAAACTTATTGAATCGCACCATTGCGATGATTAAAAAGTACTTCGACGGAAACATTCCGGCATATAACGGAAATGTCACGGCATTTGATGCAGAATTGTTGAACGTGGTGAAAGAGACGACACGCAAAACAGAAGAAGCCATGGAGCACATGGAGTTTTCGGTCGCGCTCACAAACATTTGGCAACTCGTCAGCCGTGCGAATAAATATATCGACGAGACGCAACCATGGGTTCTCGTGAAAGAAGAGTCGAAGCGCGAAGAGTTGGCTTCTGTCATGACACACCTTGCGGGCGTACTTCGTCATGTTGCTATCATGATTCAACCATTCATGACGCGCGCTCCAAAAGAGATGTTCCGTCAGCTCGGACTCGAGGGAGAGGACATGTCATGGGAGGCGTTGGATACATTCGCAGACTTTAGCAATGCGGTCGTGACGGACGGGACACCGATTTTCCCACGTCGTGACGTGAAAGAAGAAGTCGATGCAATCCAAGAAATGATGCGTCAGGCGTCTAAAGCACGGATTGAAGAGACGGAGACGGCATCAGTAGAAGAAACTGACGAAGACATTCGTCCTGAAATCACGATTGATGTCTTCGACCAAGTCGAATTCCGTGTCGGTCAAATCGTCGAAGCCGATAAGATTAAAAAAGCGAAGAAACTGTTGAAACTTCAAGTCGACCTTGGGAAAGAGACACGTCAAATCGTGTCTGGTATCGCTGAATGGTATGCCCCTGAAGATTTGGTTGGCAAGAAAGTCATCGTTGTCGCAAACTTGAAACCAGTCAAGCTCCGTGGAGAACTCTCGCAAGGGATGATTCTAGCGGCGGATCGTGACGGGAAACTCGAGCTCGCGACGGTCTCAGACCAGATGCCGAACGGTGCCATCGTCAAATAATGGAATGGGGGAGACCGCGGTCTCCCTCTCTTTTTCTAAGGAGGAAACAAGATGTTGATTGATACACATACGCACATCAATGCGGAACAGTTCAGTGAAGACGTGGAGGAGACAATTGTGCGAGCGAGAGAAGCGGGCGTTTCTCCGTTACTCGTCGTCGGATTTGATACACCGACCATCGATCGAGCCATTGAACTGGCGGAAACGCATGAAGATATTTATGCCATTGTCGGATGGCATCCTGTCGATGCGATTGACTGTACGGATGCGGATTTAGCACGAATCGAAACACTCATGAGTCATCCGAAAGTCATGGCACTCGGTGAAATCGGACTCGATTATCATTGGGACAAATCACCGAAAGATATGCAACAACGCCTCTTCCGTCAACAAATCGCCATTGCCAAACGGACGAATATGCCGATTGTCATTCATAACCGAGAAGCAACGGCAGATGTCCTTCATATTTTAGAAGAAGAGCATGCCGAAGCAGTCGGTGGTGTGTTCCATAGTTACAGCATGTCCGTCGAACTTTTGCCTCGTTGTTTAGACTTGAACTTCTATATTTCGTTAGGAGGACCGGTCACGTTCAAAAATGCGAAGGTTCCGAAGTTGGTGGCGCAAGAAGTGCCGCTGGATCGTCTGCTTGTCGAGACGGATTGCCCGTACTTGACCCCAACACCGTTCCGGGGAAAACGTAACGAACCAGCATACGTCAAATACGTAGCTGAAGAGATCGCCACCCTTCGCGATATGCCGTACGATGAGCTCGCTGCAGCCACGACAGCCAATGCGAAGAAGTTGTTCCGACTCCCATGATCAAGCGTGTATTAGCGAGTATCGGTATTATTGCGACGGCTTCTGTGGCGTACGTGATGTTACAACCTGAATCGATTCGAATCGTCGACGACGGTGTGGTCATCGAGCATGAAACACGAGCTGACTCGGTTCTCGAGGTGCTTGAAGAGTTAAATATCACACTAGATGAATCAGATTATGTCACACCGGCGCTCAGTGAGGATGTACCGGACGACCGCTTGATTCGGATTGAGCGTTCACACGAGGTTTCGCTCCAGATTGGCTACGGTCAAACGGAGACAGTGCAGACGCGCGAGCGGACCGTAAAGGATGTCTTACTACGATACGGAGTCACGGTACGGGACGGAGATACGGTGTATCCATCGGTCCGTACACCGGTGACGAATGGGATGACGATTCGATATCAACCGGTCGTGGCCGTGAATCTCATTGTCGGTCAAGAGGCGTTGACCATTTATACAATGGCTACGGATGTGGAGCAACTCTTAATGGAAGAGAACATCGATGTGACGGAAAGTGATACGGTCATGCCGGCTCCTTCCACACCGATCCGAGAAGGGTTGACGATTACGGTCAATACGAATCGTGATGTCGTTCAATATGAGAGTGAGTTGATTCCGTTTGAAGTGGTTGAGGAAGAGGATGACACGCTCGAAGAAGGTGTGAAGCAAATGGTGCAGGTCGGGGTTCCTGGACTTGAACGGACAAGGTATGCACTTACTGTGGAAAATGGTACAATTACAAATCGTACGAAAACAGATGTCGAGACATTGCGTAAAACGATGCCGCAGATTATCAAAGTGGGAACGAAGAAAGTCACGGAACCGGTAACCGACGCTGAGTCGACGACCGCGGATGAATCGAGCCCATTCATTCCGGAAGCTGAAGTCGAGATTGCCGAACCGCCGAAAACAGATGACGTACTTGATTTTTCATCCGCAAAACAATTGCTTGTGGAAGCGACCGCTTATACGAACAATCCGGAAGACACGGTGACGTATGACGGACGCGTGCTGACAAGAAGCGGATATGATGTGACCGACACGATTTTGTATGAAGGCATGCGCATCATCGCCGTCGACCCTGCCATCATTCCACTCGGGACTCGCGTGTATGTCGAGGGAATCGGTATGGCGATTGCTTTGGATACAGGAAGTGCAATCAAAGGGCAAAAAATCGATATCATGATGGATGAAAAGGAAGAGGCCGTAACGTTTGGTCGTAAACCACTCACCATCTGGGTGATTCCAAAGCAGGAAGAAGAGAAAGAAGGATCAGACAATGCGTGAGAAAATACAAGAAATTATCGTCGTAGAAGGGCGTGACGACACGGCGCGACTTCAAGAAGTGTTCGACGTCGATACGATTGAAACGAACGGGTCTGCCGTATCCGATCAGACGATTGAACGAATCCGTCGTGCTCAGGAGAAGCGCGGGGTCATCATTTTGACGGACCCAGATTATCCAGGAGATCGTATTCGGGCGATTGTCGAGGAACGCGTCAAAGGATGTAAGCACGCACACTTGCCTCGGGCCGAGGCGAAGGACAAGCGTGGGAAAATCGGTGTGGAACATGCGAGTCCGGAGTCACTTCGCCGTGTCTTAGGAGCAGTGTTTGAACCGCGTGTCGAAACGGACCAACCAATCGTCACACGGAAAATGGTGTTGGAGGCGGATTTAATCGGTGGAGCAGCGGCCGCGACGCGTCGGAAGCGACTCGGGGTGTTGCTTCGAATCGGTGAGCCGAATGCCAAACAATTTGTAAAACGGGTCGAGGCGCTCGGCGTCACGATCGAAGAGTGGGAGCAGGCACTTGCTCAATTAGAGGAGGAACAGGGTTGAAAGACATTGCAACAATCCAACGAACGAAAGCGATTTTAGAGCGACATGGGTTTTCATTCAAAAAATCGCTCGGTCAAAACTTTTTAATCGATTTGAACATCTTGAGTAAAATTGTCGGAGCAGCAGAACTGAGTGAAGTGAGTGGTGTCCTTGAAATCGGTCCCGGAATCGGCTCATTGACCGAACAATCGGCCAAGCGTGCCAAAAAGGTCGTTGCGCTTGAAATCGACCAACGTCTTTTGCCGATTTTAGATGATACGATGTCGCCTTATCCGCATGTGAAAGTCATCCATGGGGATGCATTGGAACTGGACTTACGGGAGATCGTGGAGCAAGAATTTTTAAACGAAGGTATTGAAGATATTTCGGTTGTCGCCAACTTACCTTACTATGTCACGACACCGATCATTATGCGATTGCTTGAGAGCGGTGTTAAGTTCCGTTCGCTCGTCATGATGATTCAAAAAGAAGTGGCAGAACGGATTGGAGCAAAACCTGGCACGAAAGCATACGGCTCGCTATCGATTGCGATTCAGTATTATGCGGAGGCGGAAGTCAGTTTCATCGTCCCGAAAAACGTGTTCATCCCAGCACCGAACGTCGATTCGGCCGTCATTACACTACGAATGCGTAAAGAACCGGCCGTACAAGTGAAAGACGAAGCATTTTTCTTTGATGTGGCCCGAGCAAGCTTCGCTCAGCGCCGTAAAACCATCCTGAACAATTTGACAAACTATATCGGGAAAGAACATAAGGTCGAACTCGAACGTTCGCTTCACGAGGCTGGAATCGATCCGAAACGTCGTGGAGAGACGTTAAGCCTAGAAGAATTCGCACGTTTGTCTGACACAATTTTACCACTTAAAAATAGTTGACGACCTGAAAACGAGTCGTTATAATATTAATCTTTATTTTCATATTCAATTATGCTATACTTGTAACAGTGAGGTGAAGCGTATGCCAAAGACGTTACAAGAAATCAGACAAAAACTCGAATCGCATGTTGGTGAACGATTGACGTTGAAAGCAAACGGCGGTCGTAAGAAAGTTGTTACTCGGTTTGGAACGCTCGTTGAGACATATCCTGCGGTGTTCGTTGTGAAATTGGATGAAGACCTGCATAATGTGGAACGTGTCTCGTATAGCTACGCTGATGTCCTAACGGATACAGTTAAAATTGAATTCGGTAATTGATTTATAAATGAGGGGCGGATGCATTGGCAGCTGCTTCTTTTTTTGTGCGCCCGTTTACGGTACAATGGCGAACAGGAGACAAATGGGAAGGGTGAACGTGATGCGCACGATCAGTGTGAAAGCGCCGGCAAAAATTAATTTGACACTTGATGTCCTTGGAAAGCGTCCGGACGGCTATCATGAAGTAGAAATGGTAATGACGACAGTCGACTTGGCAGATCGCTTGGAGTTGACAGTTTTAGAGTCGGATGAGATTCGGATTCAATCAGAACACGCCTATGTGCCGAATGATCATCGGAATTTGGCGTATCGAGCAGCAGAATTGTTGCGCGAACGTTTTAACATTCAGCAAGGGGTCGAGATTGTGCTCGATAAACAGATTCCCGTGGCAGCTGGCCTTGCAGGTGGCTCGAGTGATGCGGCGGCAACGCTCCGTGGGATGAACGAACTGTTTTCATTGAACTTGTCATTAGAGGAGCTAGCAGAGCTCGGTGCCGAGATCGGATCGGACGTGTCGTTTTGTGTCATCGGTGGCACAGCCATTGCAAGAGGTCGTGGTGAACAGTTAGAAATGATTCCGTCCCCGCCACCGTGCTATGTCGTTCTCGGTAAACCGAAAATTGGGGTATCGACGGCAGATGTGTATCGGGCAGTGCGTATGGAAGAGGTATATCATCCTGATACCGATGCCATGGTGGAGGCGATTCGTCAAAAAGATTTTCATGGAATCTGTGAACACCTTGGGAACTCACTTGAGAGTGTGACACTCAAGCTGCACCCGGAAGTGAAACAAATCAAAGAAACGATGCGTCATTGCGGAGCGGAAGGTGTTCTCATGAGTGGAAGCGGACCGACCGTGTTTGCGCTGATTGAACACGAGCAAAAAGCGCATCGAATCTATAATGGATTGAAAGGATTTTGCCCAGAAGTGTTCGTCGTTCGGATTCTCGGCAAAAGACATTGAACAAAAACGAATGAAAGTGATATATTCTCAATAGAACATTCGTTTATTATTGAAGATGTGAAGGAGAATCCGTATGAAAATTCGTAGAAGTGGTCGTCTCGTCGATATGACCCGTTATTTACTTGATCATCCGCATCAGCTTGTCTCGTTGTCGATGTTTTCAAGTCGTTATAAAGCTGCAAAGTCGTCGATTAGTGAAGACCTTGTCATTGTCAGTGAAATGTTGTCCCATGATGGGATTGGAAAACTGGTGACTGTCCCTGGTGCAGCCGGTGGTGTCATGTTCATCCCGGGATGGAGTAAGGAAAAGTCGCTGGAGATGATTGACACGCTCTGTGAGCAACTATCAAAACCGGAGCGTCTCTTACCAGGAGGCTATCTCTACCTCACGGATGTACTAGGTAATCCAAGTCAGGTGAAACCGATGGGGCAGGTCTTTGCGTCCGTCTTCGCCGACCGTAAAGTCGATGTGGTCATGACGATTGCGACGAAAGGGATTCCACTTGCCTATGCGGTCGCTGAGCAGTTAGGTGTTCCGTTTGTCATCGTTCGTTCGGATAGCCGTGTCACAGAAGGCTCGACCGTCAGTATCAATTATGTATCGGGTTCATCGAAAGCGATCCGTACGATGGCGCTCGCACGTCGCAGTCTGCCACGTGGTGCGAATGTGCTCCTAATTGACGACTTTATGAAGGCCGGCGGAACGATTCGTGGGATGATGAGTCTCTTGAATGAATTCGAGGCTAACCTTGCGGGCGTCGGTGTCTTGATGGAGGCCGAAGGAGCCGAGAAGAAGATGGTGAGTGAATACGTCAGCTTGATGAAGTTAACGAATGTCGATCCTGATGAAGGGCTTGTCACCATTTCGCGGGGGAATGTGGAACAATTCTTAAAGTGATTGGCAAAATTTTGATTTCGTTTTATGATTAGAGGGTATAGAGTTATCAATATGAAGTCATGACGTTCGTTTGAAACCAACTGAACCTTACAGAAGATCACACCATGGCGTAGACAACGATGAAAAAGGGGATGCGAAACATGCAGATCACAGACGTAAAAATTCGCAAAGTCGCGACAGAAGGCAGAATGAAAGCGTTGGCCTCAATCACACTTGACCATGAATTCGTTGTACATGACCTTCGAATCATCGAAGGAAGTAGCGGTCTATTTGTCGCCATGCCGAGCAAACGGACACCAGAAGGGATTTTTCGGGATATTGCGCATCCGATTAACGGGGAGATGCGACAAAAGGTCGAAGCCGCTGTATTGGAAACCTATTCCAATATGGATGTGGAAATCCTTGACCCACAACATGTGTCATACGGTACACATGAATGACAGAAAACAGCGGTTAGGTTGCCTGCCGCTGTTTTTTTGCGTTTCAATGGTTAAGGAACGGTACAACTATTGAAACGAAGGCATGGTTTCGATATAGTAGAAACGGTGTAAATAGGATTTAGTTGCAGAAAAGCCGAACTATACAGACCAATCACAGCTGTTGTGAGATAGGAGCGAATCAAGCATGGAGCGTTTTGCAGTCATTTTGGCAGCAGGAAAAGGGACGCGAATGAAGTCGAAGTTATATAAAGTACTTCATCCAGTTCTAGGGAAACCAATGGTCGAGCATGTTGTCGATCAGTTAGACCAAATCGGTGTCAGTCGTCAAATCGTAATCGTTGGCCATGGGGCGGAAGCGGTACAAGACACGCTCGGCACACGGGTAGAGTATGCGGTCCAGGAAGAACAGCTTGGAACAGGGCACGCTGTTCAGATGGCTGAAGCAGAGCTTGCGGGTAAATCAGGGGCGACGCTTGTCGTCTGTGGAGATACACCGTTACTCACGGCAGAAACGTTAGAAGCCCTTCTCGCGCATCACGAAGCGCAACAAGCAAAAGTCACGGTGTTGACTGCGATTGCTGACGATGCGACCGGATATGGTCGAGTCGTTCGTGGTGAAGATGGGAATGTGACGAAAGTCGTGGAACATAAAGATGCTTCAGAGGCAGAGCTCGCCATCAATGAAATCAACACAGGGACGTACGTATTCGATAACGAATTGTTGTTCGATGCACTCAAACAAGTCGGGAACAACAATGCACAGGGCGAATATTACTTACCTGACGTCATTTCAATCGCAAAAGAAGCGGGCGAAGTGGTTGCGGCGCATACAGCACCGACGTTTGATGAGACGATCGGGGTCAATGACCGCGTCGCCTTGTCGCAAGCAGAAGCCATCATGCGCAAGCGGACAAATGAGCGTCTCATGCGTGAAGGGGTTACCTTCATGGACCCGGCATCGACGTACATTTCACCAGACGTGGTCATCGGATCGGATACGGTCATTTATCCGGGAACGGTCATTCTTGGCAAGACGACGATTGGCTCAGAATGTGTCATCGGACCAAACTCGGACATCCGCAACAGTGTGATTGAAGACCATGCCGTCGTACGCCAGTCTGTCGTGACTGATAGCCGAATCGGTGAGGCGGCTCAAGTCGGACCGTTCGCTCACTTACGTCAACAAGCTGTCCTCGGTGCGAACACGCGCGTCGGCAACTTTGTAGAGATTAAAAAATCGACGTTCGGTGACGGTGCGAAAGCGTCACACTTGAGCTATATCGGGGATGCGTCAATCGGTGAGCGCGTCAACTTAGGCTGTGGCTCGATCACAGTGAACTATGACGGTAAGAACAAGTTCGAGACAGTCGTGGAAGACGATGCATTCGTTGGCTGTAACGTCAACTTGATTGCCCCTGTAAAAGTCGGGAAAGGCGCGATTGTCGCTGCTGGATCGACGATTACGAGTGATGTACCAGAAGAGGCGCTAGCGATTGCACGCGAACGCCAAACGAATAAAGAAGGCTACACAAAACGATAACTTGCTGCCAATCATTATGGAAAACAACGGAGGAGAATCCTAAACATGTCTACTGTATACGAACGAGAAATTCGTCTATTTAGCTTAAACTCGAACCGCCCGCTTGCTGAAGAAATCGCGAAAGAAATTGGTGTCCCGCTCAGCGATTGCCAAGTCAAACGTTTCAGCGACGGTGAACTCTATATCAACATCGAGGAAAGTGTTCGTGGAGATGATGTGTATGTCATCCAATCAACAAGCTCGCCTGTAAACGAAACGCTCATGGAATTGCTTGTCATGATCGATGCACTCAAACGTGCTTCTGTCCGTACGATCAACATCGTGATGCCGTATTATGGATACGCACGTCAAGACCGTAAAGCACGCTCGCGTGAACCGATCACGGCGAAACTTGTCGCTGACCTTCTTACAGTAGCTGGTGCGACACGCGTCATCACGATGGATTTGCATGCAGCGCAAATTCAAGGATTCTTCAATATTCCGGTTGACCAATTACTTGGTGTACCGCTCATCTCGACTTACTTTGAAACAGAAGAGTTTCAAGCGAAAGATATCGTGGTCGTTTCTCCAGACCACGGTGGCGTGACACGTGCACGTAAATTGGCAGAACGTTTGAAAGCGCCGATTGCTATCATTGACAAGCGTCGTCCGAAAGCGAACGTCGCTGAAGTCATGAATATCGTCGGCAGTGTCGAAGGGAAAACGGCGATTTTGATTGACGACATTATCGATACAGCTGGAACGATCACACTTGCGGCAGATGCTATCGTCGAAGCGGGTGCGAAAGAAGTGTATGCGTCTTGTACACACCCAGTTCTTTCTGGACCAGCGATGGAGCGGATCGACAATTCATCAATCAAAGAGTTGGTCGTCTTAAATACCATCGATTTGACGGGTCGCCCTTGCTCGAGCAAGATCAAGCAAATGTCGGTCGCCCATTTGCTTGGGGAAGCGATTATGCGCGTACACGAGCATAAATCGGTCAGTACCCTATTCGATTAAAAAAACGAGGCCCGGAGGCATTCGCCTTTGGGCTTTTTTGTTCAGGAGGAAATGATATGAAATGCATCGTCGGTCTTGGGAATCCCGGGAAAAAGTTTGAGATGACGCGACACAATGTCGGGTTTTTAGCGATTGACCGTCTCGCCGAAAAGCATGGCATCTCGCTGAATGAAGCGAAGTTTAATGCCCTTATGGGAACGGGAAGAATCAATGGTGAACGCGTAGTACTCGTCAAACCACTCACGTATATGAACTTGTCGGGTGAAGCCGTTCGTCCCATTTTAGATTATTATAAGATTGAGATTGATGATTTATTAGTCATTTATGACGATTTGGATATGGTGCCCGGCAAGCTTCGTTTCCGTCCGAAAGGGAGCGCGGGTGGTCATAATGGGATCAAATCTCTCATTCAACACTTAGGAACGGCTGAATTCAAACGATTAAAGCTCGGAATCGGTCGTCCCCCGCACCCGATTAAAGTCGTCGACTGGGTGTTGATGAACTATCGCAAAGACGAGTTGCCGGAATTAAATGAAACACTCGATAACGCCGTAACTGCAGCCACTGATTTTGTGGACACAGATTGGCTGGCGCTGATGAATCGATACAACTAAAGGGTCATTGCACCCTTTTTTGTCGTATGAGTTGGAGGAAAACAAATGAATGCTTTAGAGAGATTTATGGTGGCGCTCCCTGAAACGAATGTGATTCGAGAGCGACTCCAAAAAGTGGACCGTCAATTGGTGACGGGATTGACGACAAGCGCGAAAGCCCTCGTCTTGGCGGGACTCGTGAAATCGTCATCGAGACGTCTCGTCGTCGTGACGCATAACATGTATCAAGCCCAAAAGATGTTCGATCAACTTGAATCACTCATCGGTCCGGACAAAACGCTCTTATATCCAATCGATGAGACGCTAGCAGGTGAACTGTCACTGACGTCTAGTCCGGAACTGCTAGCTGCCCGAATCGATGCCCGTACTCGTCTCCTCGACCAAACAGGAGGCGTTGTTGTCGTGCCGCTTGGTGGATTACGACGCTATGTACCGAGTCCGGAAGCGTGGCAAGATAGTCGCGTTATGTTGAAGCCGGGAAGTGACCTCGATTTAGCGGATTTTGCGAAACAATTGACGGGCATGGGCTACGAACGAACGGCAACGGTGACCACACCTGGTGAATTTTCCGTACGAGGGAGTATTCTAGACGTTTATCCTCTTACGGAAGCGCGCCCATATCGAATCGATTTGTTCGACACCGAGATTGACTCCATTTTCACGTTTGACGCGGAAACGCAACGCTCGCTTGGTGTAGTGGGGGAAGTGTGCATTACGCCTGCGACCGAGTTCATCGCAACGGAGAATCAGCTGAAGCAGGCGGGCGGTGCGCTTCGGAAACAGTACGACCGAACCGTCGAATTGATTGGAAATGAAGTCATCCGTCAAGCCCTTGAAGAGGGAGTCGTGACAGACATCGAGCGGCTTGAGCGTGGAGACCTCCCGGAGAAAGTTGGGAAGTATTCGCCATTGCTCTATACGTCCACGCTCCTTGACTACGTTGGGAAAGACGCCGTCCTCATTTTAGATGAGGTGGCACGAATCGATGACGCTGCCGACGTACAGGACCGCGAAGAGGCGGAATGGTTCTCTTCACTCATCGAAAAAGGAGAAGCCGTCAGTAATTACACGCTCGCCGTCCCGATGCATAAAGTCTTCCGCGACTTGAAGCAAGTGGCGTTCTCCTTGCTTCCGTCTCGTCGTTCAGGTATTCCGGAGAGCGATACGGTCCATTTGAGCTGTCGTCCGCTACCGGCGTTCCATGGTCAGATGCATCTATTGAAACAGGAAGTCGAGCGATGGCAGCAAGGTGATCAACGCATCGTCGTACTTGCGGGAGATAAGTCGCGTGCAGATAAAATCGAAGCGCTTCTTTCCGACTATGGAATCGCCTCGACTTTCACCAATGTCGATGGAGAGTTAGAACCGAGACGTGTCTCGGTCATCATCGGTCAAATCGAAGGTGGATTCGAACTGTCGACGAGCCGTCTCGTTGTCGTATCGGAAGAAGAGTTATTCAAGCGTGTGACGAAACGAAAACGTCAGACGAAGAATTTGACGAATGCCGAACGAATCAAGAGTTACCAAGAGCTGAAGCCGAATGATTATGTCGTCCATGTGCACCACGGAATCGGGAAGTACCTTGGCATTAAAACAATCGAGGTCGGTGGGATTCATCAGGATTACCTGCACCTCGTCTATGCAGGGGACGACGCCCTCTACGTGCCGGTCGATCAAATCGATCTCGTCCAAAAATATGTCGGTGCCGAAGGAAAAGAGCCAAAGATTTATAAACTCGGCGGCACCGAGTGGAAGAAAGTAAAATCGAAAGTTGCCAAATCGGTTGAAGACATTGCTGATGAGCTCATTAAATTGTACGCGGCACGAGAGGCCTCGGTCGGTTTCGCGTTCCCTCCGGACGATGAAGAAATGGGTCAGTTCGAATCCTCTTTCCCGTACGCCGAGACAGAAGACCAGGTCCGTTCGATTGCAGAAATCAAGGCGGATATGGAACGCTCCCGTCCGATGGATCGCCTTTTGTGTGGAGATGTCGGATACGGGAAAACGGAAGTGGCAATTCGGGCGGCGTTCAAAGCCGTACTCGCCGGTAAACAAGTGGCCTTTCTTGTCCCGACGACCGTCCTCGCCCAACAGCATTATGAAACGATGCTCGAGCGGTTCAGCGAATTCCCGATCAACGTATCGGTCATGAGTCGTTTCCGTTCGAAGAGCGAGATGACCGCGACGAAGAAAGGGTTGAAAGAAGGTACCATCGACATCGTCGTCGGGACACACCGCGTGTTGTCAAAAGACGTGATGTTCGCCAACCTCGGTCTCGTCATCATCGATGAAGAACAACGGTTCGGCGTCAAACATAAAGAGCGTCTGAAGCAGCTGAAGACGAACATCGATGTCCTGACGCTGACGGCGACTCCGATTCCACGGACATTGCATATGTCGATGATCGGAATCCGTGATTTGTCCGTATTAGAGACACCGCCAGAGAATCGTTATCCTGTCCAAACATACGTCATGGAATACGACGGCATCGTCTTGCGTGAAGCGCTCGAACGTGAACTCGCTCGCGGAGGACAGGCGTTCTTCCTCTATAACCGCGTCGAAGGGATCGAACGAAAAGCGGAAGAGATTCGGGCCTTATTGCCCGATGCACGAATTGCTACGGCCCATGGACGTATGACTGAAAGTGAGCTCGAGAGCCAATTGATCAGCTTCCTAGAGGGCGAGGCGGATATTTTAGTCTCAACGACAATCATCGAGACGGGAATCGACATTCCAAACGTCAACACCCTCATCGTCCACGATGCCGACAAAATGGGACTGTCCCAGCTCTACCAACTCCGAGGTCGTGTCGGACGTTCGAATCGCATCGCCTATGCGTACTTTACGTATCGGAAAGACAAGCGCTTGACGGAAGTGGCAGAAAGTCGTCTTCAGGCCATCAAAGAGTTCACAGAGCTCGGCAGTGGTTTTAAGATTGCGATGCGCGACTTGTCGATTCGTGGGGCCGGGAACTTACTCGGTGCACAACAGTCTGGATTCATCGATTCGGTCGGTTTCGATCTGTACTCACAAATGCTCTCTGAAGCCATTGAGGAACGGAAAGACCGCATGCGTGGACAAGCGAAACAAGTCGTCTTCAAACCGGAGATCACGTTCCAGGCCGATGCGTATATTCCTGATGATTACTTGTCAGATAGCGAATTGAAGATTGAGATGTACAAACGCTTCAAATATGTAGATACGCCGAGCGCGTTGTTCGCCCTTCAAGATGAACTGATTGAACGGTTTGGTGAATTCCCAGAACCGGTCGCGCTGCTCATTCAATTGACACGTCTACGTATTTATGGAGAACTGGCAAAAGTGAGTCGAATCAAGCAGACGCCAGGACGCATCGAGATTGTCTTATCGAAAGAATCGACGACGGCTCTGGATGTCCCGTCCTTCATGGAGTGGTCGATGCCTCTTGGTCGCAAGCTTGGCGTAGGGCAAGAAGACGGCGCCTTGAAACTGTCACTCAGCGGTCGGATGCCGCTAACAGAGCTCTTGAATGATGCCGATACTGTATTAGAAGAACTGATGAAGCGGTTGGTGGGCGATGCGGTCGCCAAGTAAGTTTGCGCAAGGCGTCGTTCTGTTCGCCCTTGCCGGCTACGTATCGAAACTGATCAGCTTCGCCTATCGTGTCCCCTATCAAAACTTGGCGGGGGACTTCGGACTTTATGCCTATCAAACCGTCTATCCGTTCGCGGCCATCGTGGCGTCACTCGGCATTTATGCGATGCCGGTCGTCATTGCGAAAATCGGCGTCGGTGCGAAAGGGACGAATCGTAAGTTAGAAGTCTTATGGGGAAGCTTTTACGCCTTACTTCTACTCTCGTCCATGCTTGTCGTCACGGTATGGCTGTTTGCCCCGACCCTAGCGAAATGGCTTGGAGATGAGCAGCTAGCTCCTGCACTTCGCGTGATCAGTTTGAGTTATTTACTCATGCCGGCGTCAGCCGTGTTGCGCGGGGCTTTTCAATCGAGAGATGACTTACGACCGAGCGCATGGTCGCAAGTGCTCGAGAACTTTGTCCGCGTGACGGTCATGCTGTCCCTATTATGGATTGGGGTCCGTCTCGGAAAAGATGCATATACGCTCAGTCAATATGCGTATGGTGCGACGCTCATCGGTGGGCTTGTAGCGATTGCCTTTTTAGTTTATCGCGCACGAGGAGTGCGGATTGTGAGGGTGCGCCGCGTCACGTTTCGGAGAGGAATGAAACTCTTGTTGACGACGGGTTTCGCGGTCGGATTCGCATCACTCGGGATTTTATGGATGCAACTGGTCGACTCCTTCACCATCGTCAATTTGATGGGTGGCACATATGAGGCGAAGGTGAGCAAAGGAGTATTCGATCGAGGATATCCGCTCGTGCAATTCGCCATTTTGTTCACCACGACCATCGGGATGGCCAACGTGCCGACGCTCGTCCGTCACTATCGGGCAGGGCATCTCCAAAAGACGACGCAGGGACTCCGGTCGATGATTCGTGTGACGACGGCGATTGCTGGTGCAGCGACTATCGGATTGATGGGTGTCATGTTTTTCTTAAATGTGGCCCTGTTTGAAGATGAATCTGGGACACGAGCCCTTGTCTTCTTAGCAACGAGCACGTTCGCTGCCTCCTTGGCGATTGCGAGCATGACATGTTTGCAGGCGATTGACCGAGAGTGGGTCGCGGCACGCAGCATGGTTGTCGCAATGTTAGTGAAAAGTGCGGTAAACGCATGGCTCGTACCGAGTTACGGAATTGAAGGCGCGGCAATCGGAACATCCATTGGATTTTTAGCGATGGCGTTCTATAATTTCCGGGCGCTTGACCGCTCGATTCCGCTCGGATCATTTCGATCGAAACACTATAAGTCGCTATGGAAAGCCCTCGTACCCATGTTGATCCTCATTGCCGTGTTAAACTGGCTAGGTCAGATGTGGGTCGACTCGCGAATCACTGCGTTCGGTTGGTTAATCGGAATGGTGTGTAGCGGTGCCTTCCTCTATGTATGGAGATTATGGAGTACGCGAATGCTGTCACTTGCGGAATGGGAACTGATCCCGTTCGGAAGTCGTCTGCTCGACGTGCTCGAGAAAAAGGAGAACTAATATGGGTTATACAATCACGGTGGTCGGACTCGGGTCTGGTGAGTTGAATCAATTGCCGCTCGGTGTGTACCGCCATTTAAAGCAGCAACCGCTCGTCTGGTTGCGCACAAAAGAACACCCTGTCGTTCAAGAGTTAGAAGCGGAAGGACTCGTGTTCGAATCATTTGATTCGGTCTATGAATCGAGTGATACGTTTGAAGAAGTATACGACCAGATTGTCGAGACGTTATTGAGTAAAAGTGAAGAAATGGCGATCACATACGCCGTACCGGGCCATCCGTTCGTAGCGGAACGGACCGTCGAACTATTGGTGGAACGCGGTGCCGACCTTCATGTACTCGGTGGTCAAAGTTTCCTCGATGCCATGTTCCAGGCGCTCCGGATCGACCCAATCAATGGATTTCAACTGCTCGATGCGACCGCACTCGACCTTGAACGTTTGCAGGTGACCCAACATGTGCTTATCGGGCAAGTGTACGATGGATTCGTGGCGGGTGACGTCAAAGTGCAATTGATGGAACGGTATCCGGACGACCATCCCGTCACCCTTGTGACGGCTGCCGGTACGACGCAAGAACGGATTGAGCACATTCCGTTATTCGAAATGGACCGGATGGCGGAAGTGAATAACTTGACGACGCTCTACGTTCCGCCGCTCGAGGATGAATCGTATTTGGCGAAGGATTTTGCGACACTCAAACAAATCATCGCAACGCTTCGAGGACCAGACGGGTGCCCGTGGGATCGTAAACAGACGCATGCGTCACTTCGCAAGTATCTATTAGAAGAGGCGTATGAGTTGATTGAAGCGATCAATGCAGAAGACGATGATGCCATCATCGAAGAACTCGGTGACGTCTTGCTCCAAGTGATGTTGCATGCTCAAATCGGAGAAGATGAGGGCTATTTCGATATTCGTGACGTAATCGGTTCCATCAGTGAGAAGATGGTGCGCCGCCATCCACACGTCTTTGGCGATGTCACCGTCGAAGATGCCTCTGACGTGGTGAAAAACTGGAATGCGATTAAACAGACGGAAAAAGGGGAAAAGAAACAATCGCAACTCGATGGTGTTCTCGTCGACCAACCTTCATTGATGCGAGCGGAGCAACTTCAAAAGAAAGCGGCTCACGTCGGATTTGAGTGGGATGACGTATCCGGTGCCTTCGAAAAACTGGAAGAAGAGTTAAAAGAATGGCATGAAGACCTAAGTGATGAATCGGAACTTGGAGACGTATTGTTCTCCATCGTGAACATTGCGCGATACGTTGGGCTGAATGCCGAGCAAGCATTAGAACAGACGAACCGAAAGTTCAAACGTCGATTCGAGTATGTGGAAGCGAACGGTGACCTTCACCAGATGACACTCGAACAGATGGATGCGCTTTGGAACGAGGCAAAGGAGAAAGGTTTATGAGACTAGATAAGTTTTTAAAAGTGTCACGTCTAATCAAGCGTCGCACTTTGGCAAAAGAAGTGGCGGACCAAGGACGAATTCAACTGAATGGGCAAGTCGCGAAGGCGAGCACAGAAGTCAAAGTCGGAGATGAGTTACAAATTCGCTTCGGAAATAAACTCGTCACGGTCGTCATCGATTCAATCGCAGAACATGCACGTAAAGAAGATGCGAAAGAAATGTATCGTTTACTTAAAGAAGAGAAGATGGACGGTAGTATCAACTCATAAAAAAAAGTATACTTAATGTATTAAGAGGAGGGGGATGAGGCGATGAACGGACGTAATCCGATGGATCGACAACGACGCATTCGAGCGCTAGATGAGCGTAGAGAACAGTTAGAAAAAGATACACATCGCCGACGAGTTCATCTTCGACGTCGTTTGGCAGCAGCCTCTCTCCTGTTTTTATTTGTCATGGTGTTGATTGGACAGAGTTACTTCTCGAAAGTAGGGTACGTATCGGACCAGCAACAAGCCTACGCACAAGCAAAAGTGGAGTTGCGTGAACAGCAGGCCGAACAGGATGAGTTGAAAGAGCAAGTGGAACGGTTACAGGATGAAGATTATATCGCGAACTTAGCACGAAACGAACTGCTTTTCTCTAAAGATGGAGAGATTATTTTCTACTTCTCGCCAGAGGAATAAGTCGGTTCGTTGACCGTTAGGGAAACGACTCGTATAATTAGAAAGAATCAATCAAAAAAGGAGTACATTATTTTATGTCAATTGAAGTAGGAAGCAAGGTACAAGGTAAGGTTACAGGGATTACGCATTTCGGAGCGTTCGTCGAGCTCCCAAATGGCAAGACAGGATTAGTACACATCAGTGAAGTGGCAGACTCTTACGTCAAAGACATTAACGAAGTGTTGACAGTCGGTCAAGAAGTCACGGTAAAAGTGTTGAACGTCGAAAATGATGGGAAAATTGGGTTGTCCATCAAGAAAGCAGTCGACCGTCCTGTAAGCGAACGTCCTGAGCGTCCTGAGCGTCCAGCTGGTGAGCGTTTCTCTCGTGGCCCACGTCCAGGTGGCCCAGGTCAAGGTGGTCCACGCGGTGGCGGCGGTCCACGCGGTGGCGGCCCACGTGGTGGCGGTCGTCGTGAACAACGTCGTGAACCAGAAACATTCGATACATTGATGAGTAAGTTTTTGAAAGATAGCGACGAGCGTCTTTCGACGTTGAAACGTCAAACAGACTCAAAACGCGGTGGACGCGGAGCCAAGCGCGGGTAATCCTTCTTATACCAATTAGCTTCTACTCGTAACCATAGAGGTCTTGTAATGAGACGAGCCATGAACATTTTCGTTCATGGCTTTTTTTCTGTTTAAAAAATTTATAAAAAATAGCTAAAAGAGTTGCTTTTTTTCGAGGAAGGGAGCAAAATAGGGAACATGAAAAAATAGTTATGTTTTATAAGTGAAGGTGGAGAGAAAAATGAATGGATGGAAACTGTGGATGGCGGAGTGGCGAAGTATCTTCAAGAACCCACGTGTGTTGGTTCCGATTCTCGCAGTCGCACTCGTACCGTTAATGTACGCAGGGATGTTCCTATGGGCTTTTTGGGATCCGTATGGACAGATGAAAGATTTGCCGGTCGCCATCGTCAATGAAGACAAAGGGGCAACGTTTGAAGGAGAGTCGCTTGCGATTGGAGATGACCTCATTGATAAGCTGCTGGATTCGGAGGCGTTCAAGTTCGTCGAAACGACGAAGAAAGAAGCGGAATCTGGACTGAAAGACCATGACTACTACATGGCGATCGAGATTCCAGAAAACTTTTCAGAAAAAGCGACGACTGCTTTAGATGAACATCCGGAGCAACTCGAACTGAAGTATATCGCAAATGAATCGTATAACTTCTTAGCCGCACAAATCGGTGGTTCCGCGATGGAACAAGTCAAAGCGGAACTGTCGACCGAAGTCTCGAAACAGTATGTCAGTGCGTTGAAAGACGGATTGAATGATGTGGCAGACGGACTTGGTGAAGCCGCAGATGGTGCAGCGACACTTGCGGACGGCTCAACGTCAGCAAAAGACGGTGCCGTCAAGTTGGCGGACGGGACGAAGCTTCTCGCTTCGAAACAACGTGAGCTCGCGGATGGAGCAAGCCAATTAAACGATGGGATGACTCAGTTGGCCGATGGTTCATCTGAACTCGCGGATGGGACGAAGCTTCTCGCTTCGAAACAACGGGAGCTAGCGAATGGAGCAGGTCAATTACGTGATGGTGTTTCGCAATTGGCCGATGGCTCATCTGCACTCGCGGATGGCAGTCAACAAGTATACGAGGGCTCAGCCTCACTTTCGGACGGGGTCCATCGTGTCAGCGAGGGCGCTTCTGCCTTACAAGGCGGGACGAGCCAACTCGTTGACGGAACAGGAGCGTTCGCATCTAAGCTAGATGAGCTGCACACAGGTGCGAAGACGTTGAACCAAGGTGTTCAAGACCTTGCTGCCGGAATCGAGCGCTCAAAAGAGGGGGCATCTGCATTACAGGATGGTGCCACAAAACTCACAGGAGCGTTGACTCAGGCGAAGGAAGGAAACGCGACACTTGTCGCGGGTCAAACAGACGTGGTCAATGGGATCGGACAAATGAAGTCTGAATTGACTGCGAAACAAGATGAGTTGATTGGACAATTGACAGCACTCGCTGAGTCGGGTCAATCGGCATCACCTGAAATGCTTCAAGCCATCGCTGCACAACTGAGCGAAGGGAAGCAAGAGACGGCGGCCGGGTTTGATCAACTATCCGCTGGTGCTGCAAAAGTGAAAGAAGGACAGGTCGCACTTGGTGCAGGTCTTGATCAGGCAGGTACAGGTGCAAACAAACTGTCGACTGGACTTTCTGACTTGAGTGCAGGTCAAACGAAATTAGCCGAAGGTGCGAACGCGTTGGCAAGTGGTTCAAGTCAAATCGAGCAAGGTACTCAAACGGCGGCCGATCGTTCCCAAGAACTTGTGTCAGCGAGTGCGAAGCTCAATCAAGGCGCGACACAACTTCAAGATGGGACAACTGAACTCGCCGCTGGAAGTGACAAGCTTGTAGACGCGACCGGACAGTTGTCTGAAGGTAGCGAAAAGCTTGCGGATGGAGCGAAGAGCGCAAGCACCGGTACAAATGAATTGGTGAATGGTGCGAATCAGTTAGCGGATGGTGGTCAAAAGCTGCAGTCAGGAAGTCGTGAACTGGCCGAAGGCGCGAATAGTGCCGGAGCCGGAACGAGCAAGCTGACGGATGGCGCGAATCAGCTCGCGAATGGTGGAGAAGAACTTTCAGACGGTAGCGGTGAACTCGCTGACGGCATGAAGGAGCTCGCATCAGGTAGCGAGGAACTTCGTGACGCCTTAGTGAAAGGTGCGAAAGACGCAGACATCGGTTTAACGGATGACAACGTCGAGATGATGGCCGGTCCAGTGTCGCTCGTCGACAACTCGATTCACGAGGTGCCTAACTACGGTACTGGATTCGCTCCATACTTCATGTCACTCGGACTTTTCGTTGGAGCACTCCTTCTCTCGATCGTTTATCCGTTATACGATCCAGCAGGACGTCCGAAACGTAGTCTTTCGTGGGTATTGTCGAAATCTGGTGTCCTCATGGTCGTCGGATTCTTGCAAGCCTTGATTCTCGATGTGGCGATGGTGCAACTGCTCGGTCTTGAAGTGAGCGAACCATTAAAATTCTTCGGTTTCAGCTGGTTGACGAGCATCACGTTCCTCTTTATCGTACAGTTGCTCGTGACAACACTCGGAAACCCTGGACGTTTCGCGGCAATCGTCTTGTTGATTTTACAATTGACGACGTCAGCCGGGACGTTCCCGCTTGAATTGATTCCAAGAGCGTTGCAACCGTTCAATGCACTACTTCCAATGACGTATACGGTTGCCGGATATAAAGAAATTCTATCGGCAGATGGTGCGCAGTACTTGCAGATGGCGACAACCTATTTAGTGTTTGTGGCTGCCGGATGTTTTGCATTACTATGGGCGTACTTCCGGATCGCATGGAAGAAAAAATATCGTCAAGTCGCATCAGAAGCATGATGTAAATACGATACAAAATCGTGTATAGTGGGGAAGACGACACTATACACGATTTTTTTCTTAAAAAAATATAAAAAAAGAATTGACACTCGAATGGTGACTGGTTATTATAGAAAATGTGCTTAGGACACAACAATAACATGGCGGTGTAGCTCAGCTGGCTAGAGCGTACGGTTCATACCCGTGAGGTCGTGGGTTCGACTCCCTCCGCCGCTACCATTTTATTTAGGCCCGTTGGTCAAGCGGTTAAGACACCGCCCTTTCACGGCGGTAACACGGGTTCGAATCCCGTACGGGTCACTTAACCTAAGCGTAAAGAAGCCATCTCAATCGAGATGGCTTCTTTTGTTATATCAAGGAGGGAATTCATGAAAAAGGTACTCGTCGCTGTGTCCGGTGGAGTCGATTCCATTGTCTTGTTGGACCGTCTCGTCAAGCAAGGATGGGATGTGGGGGTAGCGCACGTCCATCATGGCTTACGAGAAGCATCAGATGAAGAGTACACGTTCGTCGCGCACGTAGCGGCATCCTATCAAGTCGCGTTTCATGGGACGCACCTCCATTTTCAAGAAGGAGCGTCACAGGCTCATTACCGTAAAGCCCGTTATCACTTTTTTGAAGACGTCATGAATGAACATGGATATGATACACTGGCCACGGCTCATCATGCGGATGATGTATTGGAGACGGTGCTCATTCAACTTCACCGAAACGTGATCGAAGTGAAAGGAATTCCCGAGAGAAGAGTGTTCGGACGTGGGACGTTGATCCGTCCTTTATTAAAAGAAACAAAGGCGCAACTCATCGAGTACGCTAGGAAGAACGAACTTGCCTGGAGGGAAGATGCCACCAATCAGGAAGTGACCTATTTACGGAACCGGATCCGTCACGAAATCATTCCGAGGCTGAAACAAGTGTGGCCGACAGTCGTTGACGATGTATACGATACGGCGAAACAGGTATACGCTGAATGGGACAGGCGTTACCAATCATGTGAGCAATGGATTGAAGCAAACGTAGAGCTTGGAATGAAAGCGTTTCATGTGAAACTTGATGAATTCAATCGCTTATCCTCGCTTGAACGGTATACGGTCGCTCGCTTGCTATCCCGTCGCTATGGGGTAGAGGTCAATGAGGCGCTTGAGAAGCTAAGGACAAGTCAAAAGGATACCGGGACCTACCACCTGTCGGGTGAGTGGTTCATGATGAAGCAGAAGAGGGTACTTAATCTTGTACAACGTTCAGCAGAAGCGTCACTTCATCCCATTCAGATCGAGTCGTTGCCGGCTGTCGTTCAATTTGGAAAGCGCACGGTTTCGCTGTCCATCGAAGAAGGGCGAGAAGGTATTCCACTAAATGAAATCACTTGCCCGTTGACGATTCGTTCGCTCGCTCCGGGGGACCGGATGAAGTTGAACGTGGGGACAAAAAAAGTGTCCCGCATCCTAATCGATGAAAAGGTTGAGCGAACCATTCGACCGACTCTCCCGTTGCTTGAGGACGCTTCGGGACGGATTCTCGCGATTGTTGGGGTAAGAGTTTCAGATTTTCTAGACAAGTCGGATGCGATTTGTCTACGATTAATGGTAAAATGATGATTGTGTCGAAACAGAA
The DNA here is from genome assembly GCF_018617035.1 of Exiguobacterium sp. s140. GTDB lineage: Bacteria > Bacillota > Bacilli > Exiguobacteriales > Exiguobacteriaceae > Exiguobacterium > Exiguobacterium profundum. The sequence continues at coordinate 13,128 of NZ_JACSJK010000008.1, read as the reverse complement.
AGAGGAGGATTTCAAGATGTCATTAATGAACGATATGGAGAAAATTTTAATCTCACGTGAAGAGATTCAAGAAAAAGTGAAAGAACTCGCTGGAACATTGAGCGAAGACTATAAAGAAGAGTTCCCGCTTCTCGTATGTGTATTGAAAGGCGCGATGCCGTTCATGTCGGACCTCGTCAAAGAAATGGACATCCATTTAGAGATGGACTTCATGGACGTGTCGACGTATCACGGAGGAACTTCTTCGACAGGTGAAGTGAAAATCGAGAAAGATTTAAATACATCTGTAGAAGGACGCGACATCTTGATTGTAGAAGATATTATTGATAGTGGATTGACGCTTGGTTATCTCGTCGATCTTCTTAAATACCGTAAAGCGAAGTCTGTGAAGATTGTCACGCTTCTCGATAAGCCGACTGGCCGTAAAAATGGTTTATCAGCAGACTATAGCGGTTTCGTGATTCCACACGAATTCGTTGTCGGCTACGGTCTCGATTATGAAGAGAAATATCGTAACCTTCCTTATGTCGGTGTGCTCAAGCCGAGCGTTTACGGGGGCTAACGTTTTTCTTTTGAAAATGTGACGTGGTAAGATAAAGGAAATCCCCAAAGTATAGGCATATACTGAATGGGCGAGAACATCGTTTCTCGGAATAGGAGGCAGAGAATGAATCGTGCAGTGAAAAACACATTGGTTTTTGGTGTGATTTTCCTAGCCTTGATCTTGTTCCTTCAATATTTGCAGAATCCGAATAGTCAGAGTGAAACGCTCTCGTATTCGAAATTCCTAGAATATGTGGAAGATGATCGGATTGAGACGGCAACCGTACAAGAAATCCCGGGGGCTATCTCGATTACAGGCGATCTTACAGGAGATGAAGACCAACGTTATGAAACAAACATTCCAGCGAACGAAGCGGAATATGCGGATGTATTAACGCAACTTCGAGCGAATACGGATATTCAAATCGAGGAGGCTGAATCCAACAGTAGCTGGTTCAGCATCGTCTTCGCGATTTTACCGTTCATTATCATCTTCATCTTGTTCTTCTTCTTGTTGAACCAAGCGCAAGGTGGTGGCGGTGGTGGTCGTGTGATGAACTTCGGGAAATCGAAGGCGAAACTATACGACCAAGAGAAACGTCGCGTCACATTCAAAGATGTGGCTGGGGCGGACGAAGAGAAGCAAGAACTCATCGAAGTCGTTGAATTCTTGAAAGATCCTCGCAAATTCTCGAAACTCGGCGCACGTATTCCAAAAGGGGTCTTACTCGTAGGTCCTCCAGGGACAGGTAAAACACTCTTGGCTCGTGCGGTAGCCGGTGAAGCCGGTGTTCCGTTCTTCTCGATCTCAGGTTCGGACTTCGTTGAGATGTTTGTCGGGGTCGGGGCGTCACGTGTTCGTGACTTGTTCGAAAACGCGAAAAAGAATGCGCCATGTATCATCTTCATCGATGAAATTGATGCGGTCGGTCGCCAGCGTGGTGCCGGTCTCGGTGGTGGACACGATGAGCGTGAACAAACATTGAACCAACTCCTTGTTGAGATGGATGGATTCAGTGATAACGAAGGGATCATCATGGTTGCGGCGACAAACCGTCCAGATATCCTTGACCCGGCCCTCCTTCGTCCAGGTCGTTTTGACCGTCAAATTACGGTCGATCGTCCGGATGTCAAAGGGCGCGAAGAAGTATTGAAAGTCCATGCACGTAACAAGCCACTCGATTCGACGGTGGACTTGAAGTCGATTGCACAACGTACGCCTGGTTTCTCTGGGGCAGACTTAGAGAACCTCTTGAACGAAGCGGCACTCGTTGCGGCACGTTCGAACCGTACAGCTGTTTCAGTTGTCGATGTGGAAGAAGCGATTGACCGTGTCATCGCAGGTCCTTCGAAGAAGAGTCGCATCATCTCTGAAAAAGAGCGCAACATTGTTGCATATCACGAAGCGGGTCACACAATCATCGGTCTCGAGCTTGAGAATGCGGATGAAGTACACAAAGTGACAATCGTTCCACGCGGAAACGCGGGCGGATATGTCGTCATGCTTCCGAAAGAAGATCGTTACTTCATGACAAAACCTGAACTCGAAGACAAGATTGTTGGTCTTCTTGGTGGTCGCGTCGCCGAAGATGTCATCTTTGGAGAAGTGTCGACCGGAGCGAGCAATGACTTCCAGCGCGCTACTGGTATCGCACGTAAGATGGTCATGGATTACGGGATGAGCGATAAACTCGGACCGCTCCAGCTCGGTTCAAACCATGGCGGACAAGTCTTCCTTGGTCGCGATTTCCAGACAGAGCAGAACTACTCGGATGCGATTGCGCAAGAAATCGATTTGGAGATTCGAGATATCATCAATCGCTGTTACGCGAAAGCGAAGCAGATTTTGACAGATCGTCGCGAAGATCTCGAACTCGTTGCAAAGACGCTGCTTGATGTCGAGACGCTCGACTCGAAACAGATTCGTCATTTGATCAAGACACGCGAGTATCTTCCGCATGAGCCGGAAGAGGACGTGGATGGATCGACGGATGCGGATGACGCAGCGAAGAAAGATGATGCAGCCGTTCAACACGGTCAAGTCGTCGATCAACCTGAAGTTGTCCAAGACAGCCAGCCGGATGTCGTACCTGAAGGCGATAAGCCAGAAGCGACACCGACAGAACGTCCGAATAACGAATCACGTTAATGAATGAGACGAATGCCCTTGACGAGGCATTCGTCTTTTTTCGTGTTATAATTCGAGCGAACTGCAATTGACAACAAAGTGAGGAACTATATCATGATTTTAGTGATTGATGTTGGAAATACAAATATTGTTCTCGGGATGTACGATGGAGATCATCTCGTACACCATTGGCGCATCTCAACGGATCGTACAAAAACGACCGACGAGTACGGCATGCTGGTGAAATCGCTATTCGATCATTCGAACATCTCGTTCGACCAGGTCGAGGGAGTGATCTTATCTTCTGTCGTACCTCCTGTTATTTTCCCACTTGAACAAATGTCGCAACGATACTTCAATGTACGTCCAATCGTTGTGGGACCAGGTGTGAAGACAGGGTTGGACATTCATGTCGAGAACCCTCGCGAAGTCGGGGCCGACCGAATTGTCAACGCGGTGGCTGGGATCGCCAAATATGACGGTCCGCTCATAATTGTTGATTTTGGGACGGCAACCACGTATTGTTACATCGATGAGAAACGTCGTTACCATGGCGGAATCATCTCACCAGGTATCATGATTTCAGTGGAGGCACTCTATCAGCGTGCCGCGAAACTACCTCGGATTGAATTGGCGACTCCACCGACAGTCATTGGTAAGAATACGATTCAAGCGATGCAATCAGGGACATATTATGGATATGTGGCCCAAGTGGACGGTATCGTGAACCGGATGAAGCGTGAAGTCGGTGAAGCGACTGTCATTGCAACGGGCGGGCTGGCACGATTGATCAGTGAACATGCAGAGACGATTGACCATGTGGATTCGTTCCTGACACTCGAAGGCCTCCGTCTCATTTACGAGCGCAATCAAAAGTAAACTAAAGGAGTTACATCATATGATTCATACAGAACAACAAGCATTACTCGACCAGATGAAGGATGACTATCTCGTTCGTGCCCTCGGTTTTAACGGAGAGGTTCGTGCCTTTGCCGCACGCACGACAAAAACGGTATATGAGACGCAACTTCGTCATCAAACGACACCGGTTGCTTCAGCTGCCCTCGGACGGACGATGACAATCGGTTCGATGATTGGAGCGATGCAAAAAGGTGCAGCGCGTGTCACGCTTAAAGTAGAAGGTGATGGTCCAATCGGGAAAATCATCGTGGACGCAGATACAGCAGGAGATGTTCGTGGATATGTGTCATACCCGCGTGTCGATGGCGGCACATTCGTCAACGAACAAGGAATGACGAAATTGAAAGTCGGCGAAGCCGTCGGGAAAGGGACCATCTCTGTCATTAAAGACTTAGGCTTGAAAGACTATGTCGGTGGTTCTTCAGAGATTCAAACGGGCGAAATCAGTGAAGACTTCACGTACTATTTCGCGACATCTGAGCAAGTGCCGTCAGTCGTCGGAGCGGGTGTCCTCGTCTTACCGGAAGATGAATCGATTCTTGCGGCAGGCGGAATCATCGTCCAGCTGCTCCCGAACGCTTCTGAAGAGACGGTACAAGCGCTCGAAAAAGCACTTCAGACGTTCCCACCCGTATCGGTTTTGATTGGTGAAGAAAAAACGCCAGAAGAAATGCTTCAATTACTCCTTGGCGATAGCCTTGATGTCCTCGACACGAACCCGATCCAGTTCAACTGCACATGCAGCCGTGAACGAATGGAAAGTGCCATTATCGGTCTCGGAAAAGAAGAGATTCGTCAGATGATTGAAGAAGATGGTGGAGCCGAAGCCGTATGTCATTTCTGTGGCGAAAAGTATCATTTCTCAGCGGAACAGTTAGAGACGATGAAAGTTCAGGCGCAGGCGTAAGCAACGTTCCAAATTGCATATTTTCAATTCAATAGGGTATGATAACAATATCGGAATAGTCGGAATTATGAAGGAGGAAATGCAATGCGTATCGTAAACTCAGTAACAGACTTGATTGGAAAGACTCCGATTGTGAAATTGAACGGAATGACTGGACCAGAGGATGCCAACGTGTATCTGAAGCTCGAATATATGAACCCGGGATCAAGCGTCAAAGACCGGATCGCCCTCGCCATGATCGAAGCGGCCGAAAAAGACGGCATCTTGAAGCCAGGTGATACAATCATCGAGCCAACTAGCGGAAACACGGGCATCGGTCTCGCGATGGTCAGTGCCGCAAAAGGATATAAAGCCATTCTCGTCATGCCTGAAACGATGAGCATGGAACGCCGAAACCTCCTTCGTGGATACGGGGCCGAATTGATTTTGACACCAGGACCTGAAGGGATGGGTGGAGCGATTCGTCGCGCTACTGAAGAAGCAGAGAAACATGGCTACTTCCTCCCGCAACAATTCAATAACGCAGCTAACCCGAACGTCCATGAAATGACGACGGGACCTGAGATTGTAGAGGCGTTTGAAGAATCAGGACTTTCAGTCGACGCTTTGATTGCCGGAGTCGGGACGGGCGGTACCATCACCGGCGCAGGTAAAGTCGTGAAGGCGAAGTACCCGGACGTAAAAATTCTCGCCGTTGAACCGGTCGATTCACCTGTCTTATCAGGCGGGAAACCGGGACCACATAAGATTCAAGGGATTGGGGCTGGATTCGTTCCATCCATCCTCGACACGGAGATTTATGAAGGGGTTCTTCAAATCACGACAGAGCAAGCGTTCGAATATGCTCGTCAGGCGGCACGTACGAACGGTGTCCTCGGTGGTATCTCTTCAGGAGCTGCCATTGCGGCAGCACTTGATACAGCGAAACGCCTTGGTAAAGGGAAAAATGTATTGGCGATTATCCCGTCAAACGGTGAACGTTACTTGAGCACGCCGCTCTATCAGTTTGATGAAGAGTCAAACGAGAGTCGCGTATAACATTTCAGGCAGTAATCGAGAGACATTCTCTTTCGATTGCTGCCTTTTCTTGTGTACAATAAAAGGCATGAATGAATAGACGGAGGAATGACATGTGAGATCGACTGCGTTCAGAACAAAGCGGATGACGAAAGAGAAGGTGTATGAGGCATACATGACGTTGACGGCGGATAAACCGTATCATGCATGGTTAGAGAGTGGGAGAGCGGGACGGTATACGATTGCGGGAATCGAGCCGTTCGGTCGCTTTCATGTAAAAGACGGTGTCGGACTCTTGCAAGTGGGGGATACGACAGAAACGCTATACGGAAAGCCGCTTGAGCTCGTCAGTGAGGTACGGAAGCGATTTGAGGCCGAGCGTCCGGAAGGGGCTCCTCCTTTCTTTGGTGGCATGATCGGGTATGTCAGTTATGATGTGGCCCGGACGATTGAACGTCTCCCTCAGCAAGCGGAGGATGATTTGTCGACACCAGACGTCTCGTTTCTTCTATTTGACGAGGTGGCGGTGTTCGATGAAGTGGATTCGACCCTGTACTTGATGGTGACGGCGGAGGAAGGTGCAGAACGTAAGGCGGACCGATTGTCGGCCATGTGGAACGTCGAGTCGCATTACGCGTTCAAGCCGACAGGGCAGTCACCGATAGAACGATCGCGCTCCATCTCCCAGGAAGAGTTTGTTGAAGCGGTCAAACGGATTCAGTCCTATATCGTAGAAGGGGACGTGTTCCAAGTGAACTTGAGCGTTCGTCAGTCCGAACCGCTTCTCGCTGACCCGCGTCGAGTATATGATACGTTGCGTCAAATGAATCCATCTCCTTATATGGGCTATTTCGTGGATGACACTTTAACGATGGTCTCCGCTTCACCAGAATTGTTGCTTGAAAAACATGGAACCGACATTTCGACACGCCCGATCGCGGGTACGCGTCCACGTGGCAAAGATGATGTGGAAGACTTGGAGTTGGCGAACACATTGCTTGAAAACGAGAAAGAGCGGGCCGAACACGTCATGCTCGTCGATCTTGAACGGAACGACCTCGGCAAGGTGGCGGCATATGGCAGCGTTCATGTTGATGAGTTGATGGTGATTGAGAAGTACTCACACGTACAACATATCGTATCGAACGTACGGGGTACGATTCGGGATGAAGTATCAGGAGCCGAAGCGCTGGCAGCGATGTTCCCAGGCGGTACCATCACCGGCGCACCGAAAATTCGAACGATGGAAATCATCGAAGAACTCGAACCAGTTCGCCGGGGACTCTACACCGGTTCATATGGATGGTTAAGTTGGAATGACGACCTTGTCTTCAATATCACGATTCGAACGATGGTCGTGAAAGACGGAATCGCATACGTTCAAGCGGGAGCAGGTATCGTGATTGATTCGGATCCGGTCTCGGAATATGAGGAATCCCTGTCCAAAGCGAAGGCGCTATGGGCGGCGAAACACATGACGGAGGAAACGACATGATTGTATTAATCGACAACTATGACTCATTTACGTATAACTTGGTGCAATATTTCGGTGAACTCGGTCAAGAACTAGTCGTGTATCGAAACGATGAAGTCACGATTCAAGAGATTGAGGCGCTTGCCCCGAGTTATCTTGTCATTTCGCCGGGACCTTGCACTCCGAATGAGGCGGGAATTAGCGTTGAGGCAATCCAAGCGTTTGCGGGTCGTATCCCGATTTTAGGGGTTTGCCTCGGACATCAGGCGATTGCGCAAGCGTTTGGTGGAGAAGTCGTCCATGCGGAGCGGCTCATGCATGGAAAAACGTCGAAGATTCAACATGACGGAAAATCGATTTTCAAGAAGATTCCGCAACAGTCGGTCGTGACCCGTTATCATTCGTTGGCCGTGGAGCGTTCGTCTCTACCAGAATGTCTAGTGGTCACTGCAGAGACGGAGACTGGAGAAATCATGGCACTCCGTCACCGAACGCTTCCGATCGAAGGGGTGCAATATCACCCTGAAGCGATTTTGACTGAGCACGGGAAGGAAATGATTCGAAACTTTATCGAGGAGTATCGTCATGTGGTATTGGCATAACGGAGAGTTGGTCGAACGAGAGAAGGTGTTGATTCCGGTTGAAGATCACGGCTTCTTGTATGGAATGGGCTTGTTTGAGACGTTCCGTACATATGAATTCGTTCCTTTCCTGTTCGATGCCCACTGGGAGCGCTTGATGAAGAGTCTCGATGAGCTGTGGATCGATTTTCCATACACGAAGGAAGAAATCGGGACGGCGATTCAGCAACTGTGCCGTCAAAACGATGCACCCAACCTTTATATCCGCTTGAACGTGTCGGCAGGAGTTGCGCCCCTCGGTCTCTACGCGGGTCGTTATGAGACACCGAACGTCACCATGATCGTCAAACCGCTATCCTCAGAAGTTGTACCACAGGAGAAACGGGTCGAACCGATCCCGTTTCCGAGAAGTCGTCCTGAAGCGGCTTTTCGATTAAAGTCACATCATTATATGAACAATATCCTTGGAAAACGAACCTTACAAGACCAAGGCGCTGAAGGACTATTTGCGGACGAACATGGATATGTGGTGGAAGGGCTCGTGTCGAACATCTTTTGGGTCGGTCCAGATGATAGGTTATACACGACTCCGCTATCGAGCGGAGCACTCGCAGGTGTGACACGACAATGGGTGATGAAACATTTCTCTGTAATCGAACAACCCGTGACATTTGAAGAATTGACTGCAGCGAAAGAGATTTGGATGACAAATTCAATCCAACAAGTCGCTCCGGTAACGCATTATGGAAATCTGAGATACCCCGGTAAAGACGGGGTACGATTTAACGAAGTTTGGGCGAAACTCGTTCGCTCAATTGGTTAGGAGGCGGAAGCATGACGAAGGTCATGGGTATTTTAAATGTGACCCCGGACTCGTTTTCGGATGGGGGACGGTATACGGCAATCGAGGAGGCTGTACGACATGCGAAACAACTCGTACAAGAAGGTGCCGATGCGATTGATGTCGGTGGAGAATCAACGAGACCTGGCGCGGTACTTGTTTCCGAAGAAGAAGAGATTGAACGTGTCGTCCCGATCATCCGTCGACTGACAAAAGAAATCGATGTTCCGATTTCGATTGATACGTATAAGCCGATGGTGGCGAGAGCGGCAATCGAGGCCGGTGCGACGATTATCAATGACGTATGGGGTTCGAAATGGGGAGACCGCTCGATGGCACGTGTCGCTTTCGAATATGGAGTTACGATCATTTTGATGCACAACCGAACAGATCGGGACTATCGTCATTTCATCGAAGATGTGGTCAGCGATCTACAGGAATCAATCGAGATTGCGCATGCAGCAGGCGTAAAGGATGAGCACATTTGGCTAGATCCGGGCATCGGATTTGCGAAAGACGTGACGCAAAACCTCGAACTCATGAATCATCTTGACGTGATCACACGTCTTGGGTATCCGGTTCTGCTCGGCACGTCGCGTAAGTCGTTTATCGGTCATACGCTCGATTTACCAACAGAGGAGCGTCTCGAAGGAACGATTGCGACAACGTGTCTCGGAATCATGAAAGGGTGCGATTGGGTGCGTGTGCACGACGTCAAAGCGAACGCCCGTGCGGCGAAGATGATGGATGCGATGATTGGAGGGGATAGACATGGATAAAATATTTGTGAACGGGATGCGTTTTTACGGTTATCACGGGGTGTTTGAAGAAGAAAACCGTCTCGGTCAACGGTTTCACGTGGATTTAATGTGTGAACTGGACCTCGCGCCTGCGGGACGTTCGGATGACTTAAACAATGGGGTCAGCTATGCCGGCTTGTATCAGTTGACGGAAGATATTGTGACGGGGGAACCGGTCAATTTGTTAGAAACACTCGGAGAACGCATCACGACAGCCGTGTTGGCGCATAGTGAGTTGATTCAACGTGTGACGGTTAAAGTAATTAAACCGGACCCACCCATCCCGGGACACTATGACTCAGTGGCAATCGAGATGACAAGGGGACGGACGTCATGATTTATATTGCATTAGGCGCCAATATCGGAGATCGGGCTAGACAGTTGTCTGCGGCAATCGATGAGATGGAGCAAGCAGGACTCCACGTCACGAAACAGTCGTCGGTCTATGAGACGGCTCCTGTCGGATATACAGAGCAACCTTCGTTTTTTAATATGGTGGTCGAAGTCGAGAGTCATCAATCCTCGAACGAACTGCTCAAAACGCTTCAACAGATCGAACAACGATTAGGGCGGGAACGTCTATTTAAGAACGGACCGCGTACCATCGACCTTGACATCCTCTTTTATAATGGGGAAGATATACAATCAGAACACTTAACGGTTCCGCATCCGCGCATGCAGGAACGTGCATTTGTTCTTGCCCCGTTAGCGGAAATCGCGCCAGAACTCGTCGTTCAAGGACGGACGGTCGCCTCCTGGCTCGAAGGGTTACCGATGACGGACCGCCAAGATGTCGTCCGGTTACAGTTGCTTACGAATTTGGAGAAATGAAGGATGTGTTGTCTTGACAGGCTTTAAGATTGGAAACATAGAGATTAAAAACCGTGCAGTCCTCGCGCCGATGGCCGGCGTGACCAATCCCGCTTTCCGTTTGATTGCAAAAGAGTTCGGAGCGGGACTCGTCTGTGCCGAAATGGTCAGTGATAAAGGCATCTTGCTCGAGAATGCTCGGACGATGCGCATGCTATACGTCGATGAACGAGAGAAACCGCTCAGTTTACAAATTTTCGGCGGTTCGAAAGATACACTCGTCAGAGCGGCGCAGTACGTCGATCAAAACACCAATGCGGATATTATTGATATCAACATGGGTTGTCCCGTACCGAAAGTGACGAAGTGTGACGCAGGGGCGAAGTGGTTACTCGACCCGGATAAAGTGTATGAGATGGTGAATGCCGTCACGAATGTCGTCGAAAAACCGGTCACGGTGAAAATGCGACTCGGTTGGGATGACGAGCACATCTTTATTTTGGATAATGTTAAGGCGGCTCAGACGGGTGGAGCAGCAGCGATTGCCATTCATGGACGTACGCGTGCCCAACAATATGAAGGAACCGCGAATTGGGATTGGATTGGCGAGGCGAAGAAAGTAGCGACCGTCCCGATTATCGGAAACGGGGATATCGCGACCCCGCAGGATGCGAAACGTGTGATTGACCAATATGGTGTGGATGCCGTCATGATTGGACGCGCTGCACTCGGGAATCCGTGGATGCTCTATCAAACGGTCCAGTACCTCGAAACAGGGGAGCTCCCGCCGGAACCAGAGGCGCGTGAGAAAATCGACATCTGCATGCTTCATCTCGACCGGTTGAGTGCAATCAAAGGTGAATTAACAGCCGTACGCGAAATGCGTCAACACGCGGCCTGGTATTTGAAAGGGTTGAAAGGTAGTGGTCCGATTCGTAAGCAAATCAACGAAACGGAATCGCGCGAAGCGTTCGCGGCGGTCCTTTATGGATTTGTGGACCAACTCGAACGACAACTGTCAGAAGTGTGAACTAGTGAAAAGAACTAATTTATGGTAAGCTTGTTTGGCGAAAAAGTGCACCACAACGAATGAACGGCTTCGGCTGTGCTGTTGGCCATCGGGTCGACAGTTTTTTGTTAGAGAGAAACCCAATATGGACAGAGGAGTGAATGGAATAGTGAGCCACGAGTTAGAAATGAATGATCAAATGCAGGTTCGTTTTGAGAAGATGACCGATATGCGTGAGCGCGGTCTCGACCCGTTCGGTCACCGCTTTGATCGTTCTGCACACGCAGGTGAATTACATGAGCAGTATGAATCAATTGAAAAAGAGGCTTTGGCTGAACAAGATGTAGAAGTCACATTGGCTGGACGCATCATGACGAAACGTGGAAAAGGGAAGGTTTTCTTTGCCCACATTCAAGATGTGACAGGTCAAATTCAAATTTACGTTCGCAAAAACGATGTCGGGGATGAGCCGTTTGACTTATTCAAGTCTTCAGACCTCGGTGACATCGTCGGTGTGAAAGGGAAGCTCTTTAAAACGAACGTTGGTGAGCTTTCGATTCACGTGGAAGAGTTTGAATTATTGACGAAGGCGCTTCGCCCGCTTCCGGACAAATACCATGGATTAAAAGACGTGGAACAGCGCTATCGCCAACGCTATCTTGATTTGATTACAAACCAGGACTCGCGTCAGACATTCATTTTGCGTAGCCGCATCATTTCGGAGATTCGCAACTTCTTAAATCAAAAAGGATATTTAGAAGTGGAAACACCGATGTTACACACGATCGCGGGTGGAGCAGCGGCGCGTCCGTTCTTAACGCATCATAATGCGTTGGATATGGAACTTTATATGCGTATTGCCATCGAACTTCACTTGAAACGCTTGATCGTTGGTGGACTCGAGCGCGTGTACGAAATCGGGCGTGTATTCCGTAACGAAGGGATCTCTACACGTCACAACCCTGAATTCACGATGATCGAATTGTATGAAGCCTATGCAGATTACAACGACATCATGGATTTGACGGAAGAATTGGTTGCGCACGTAGCGAAAGAAGTGCTCGGTACAACAGATGTGCAGTATGGTGAAGATACGATCCATCTTGGCATCGGTTGGAAACGTGCACATATGGTCGACCTTGTTAAAGAAGAGACAGGTGTCGATTTCTGGCAACAAATGTCCGATGAAGAAGCACGTGCTCTCGCAAAAGAACACGGTGTAGAAGTACAAGATCATATGACGTTTGGTCATATCGTGAATGAATTCTTCGAGCAGAAAGTAGAAGAAACGTTGCTTCAACCGACATTTGTCACAGGACACCCGGTTGAAGTATCACCATTGGCGAAGAAGAATGAAACAGATCCACGCTTCACGGATCGTTTCGAGTTGTTCATTGTTCGTCGTGAACATGCGAATGCCTTCACGGAGTTGAATGACCCAATCGATCAACGTGAACGCTTTGAAGCACAGTTGCTTGAAAAAGAAGCAGGTAACGATGAGGCACATGAACTCGACAACGATTTCCTTGAGGCACTTGAATATGGTATGCCGCCAACAGGCGGACTTGGAATCGGGATTGACCGCCTCGTCATGTTATTGACGAACGCGCCTTCAATCCGTGACGTTCTTCTTTTCCCAACGATGCGCCATCAACAATAATCAATTTAGTGGCCGGATCATCCGTTAATATGATCCGGCTTCTTTTTTTGTCAGCCTCGAAACGCATAGGTAAGCCGTTAAACAGAAGGAATGCTATAGATAAAAAACTTTTTTAAAAAAACTTTAGAAAAACCCCTTGCGTTAATGAGAGGTGTACGGTAAAGTAATAAACGTTGCCGCTGATGGCAGCGGAAAAGAAATAAAAAAGTGGTTGACAACTGTGTCGATGACTTGTATTATTTTAAGAGTCGCCAAGAGCGGCAGACGAACTTTGAAAACTGAACGATGAGGCAAAAATAAGTTTTACCATTTTTGAATGAAGCGCAAGCTTCGTCAATTTAAGAGCTGTATCAAATTCTTTGGAGAGTTTGATCCTGGCTCAGGACGAACGCTGGCGGCGTGCCTAATACATGCAAGTCGAGCGCAGGAAGCCGTCT
>NZ_JACSJK010000007.1:0-53508 GCF_018617035.1 Exiguobacterium sp. s140 | reverse complement strand
GCCGAACACGGAAGTTAAGCGTCTCAGCGCCGAAAGTAGTTGGGGGATCTCCCCCTGTGAGGATAGGACGTTGCCAGGCAACAACGCAGGACGACCGAGCATACGCTCGGTCGTTTTTTTGTTTTAGCGATGCTCTCGACATAGAGGCATCGCTTTTCGTTTGCCTTTTTTTAAATCAATGATAAAATATAGTCAAAAGTCAAAGATGGTCAGAGGGTGGTGGAGATGAGAAATATTTCGGATGTCATCGAACAGTATTTGAAGCAAGTCTTGAAGGAAAGTCAGGCAAATGCGATTGAAATCAAACGTCAAGATATCGCACAACGATTCGAATGTGTCCCATCCCAAATCAATTACGTCATCAACACACGTTTTACCGTCGAAAAAGGATATTTAGTAGAAAGTAAACGTGGCGGTGGCGGATATATTCGTATTCGACGCGTCATTTTACACGAAAAACAAGATGTTCTCTCTAGTTTGATGGATGTCATTCATGAACATCCACGTTTGAACGAACAGCTCGTTGAAAATGTGCTGATTCGATTGGTTGAAGAACAGATGATGCACGAACAAGAGGCGCAGTTGATTTATCATCTCTTATCAGATGAAGCATTGAACTTACAAGTTGACGATCGCTCCTATATTCGACGTCAACAACTACTCGCGCTGATGAAAGTACTTCGTTATCGTAATGGAGGGTAAGTCGTATGTTATGCGAACGTTGTAAACAGCGACCGGCTGTCAATGAAGTCGTTGTCATGGAACAGGACGTGCCCGTAAAAAAACGGCTATGTCGACAATGTACGGTAGAACTTATGACGGGCTATGTCCCGGTCGTAAAGCGTTGCCCAACCTGTCAGATGACGCGCCAAGATTTATTACGTGTACGAAAAGCAGGATGTGCTACGTGTTATACCGTATTTCGTGATGAACTGATTAAAATCACACGTCAATATCAACAAGGACATGATCATCACATCGGTTCGGTCCCTGACCAGTTACGTACACCTCATGAACGAATCGAAGAGCGACTCGAAAAGTTGGCAGGGGAGTTGACCCGCGCTGTCGAACAAGAAGATTATGAACGAGCAGCACGTATTCAAAAAGAAATGAAGCAATTAGAAGGGCAAGGTGATGTCTAATGGAAACGTTCCTAACACATCCACTTGGTCCAAAAATGAAAGAGCGTGCCAAATTGGATGACCTGGTCGTCTCCACAAGAATCCGACTGGCACGTAACGTCAAAGACACTGTGTTTTCGCCGGTCCTCTCTAAAGAAGGAGAACGTCAACTGTGTGATCGTCTCGAAGGGCGGTTACGTGGGTTAAAGGGATTTGAATATCTTCATATGCGTGATTATGATGAAGTCACCCGGCAGGCGTTGATGGAGAAACACTTGATTAGTCCGGCCGTTGCGGCAAACGAAGAAAGTGCAGTCTTTTTAAGTGAAGATGAAACCATCAGTGTGTTGATTAACGAAGAAGATCATTTACGAATTCAGACCTTACTCCCAGGTTATCAAGTGAAAGAGGCGTTTGAAATAGCGAATCAAGTAGACGCATTGTGCGCAGAATCACTCTCCTACGCCTTTGACGAACAGTTAGGCTACTTGACGACATGCCCAAGCAATATCGGAACCGGACTCCGGGCCTCGGTCATGTTACACTTACCGGGACTCACGTTAACGGGTCGAATCAGCCCCATTTTGCGAGAGCTTCGAAAACTTGGCTATACGATTCGAGGTCGTTACGGAGAAGGTAGCGATGCGGCAGGACGGTTGTTCCAGCTTTCAAATCAGCGGACATTGGGCAGTCATGAATCACAGCTGTTAGCTGACTTTATGGAAGTGACAGAACAAGTGATTCAAGCAGAACGTCATGCGCGTGAAGAGCTCATCGCACATCGACAAGAAGAGTTAGAGGATCGGTTTTATCGGTCATATGGTATTTTACGATATGCCAAACTTCTTTCTTCTACCGAAGCCATTGAGCGGCTATCTGATTTACATTTAGCGAGTGACCTAGGAATTTTGTCTGATTGGAGTCCGCCGAAGTTTCATGAACTCATCGTTCGGTTACAATCAGGTTTTCTACAAAAACATTTCGGGAAAACATTATCTACGCAAGAACGAGATCGAGAACGAGCGACACTTGTTCGTCGAACGTTAGATCAAGGCTTAGTTTGATCCAACTATAAGGAGGTTATGTCAATGATGTTTGGACGATTTACAGAACGAGCACAACGCGTATTAGCTTTAGCACAAGAGGAAGCCGTACGTCTTGGCCATCATAATATTGGTACAGAACATATTTTATTAGGATTGGTTCGTGAAGGAGAAGGGATTGCGGCAAAAGCGCTCTTCGCCCTCGGATTGACCTCTGAAAAAATCCAACAAGAAGTAGAATCATTGATTGGTCGCGGTTCGGAGAACGGGTCGACGATTCATTACACACCGCGTGCGAAAAAGGTCATTGAGCTCTCGATGGATGAGGCTCGAAAATTGGGACACTCTTACGTCGGAACGGAACACATCCTTCTAGGATTGATTCGCGAAGGAGAAGGGGTCGCGGCACGCGTCCTCAATAACCTTGGAATCAGTTTGACGAAAGCACGTCAACAAGTGTTACAACTTCTCGGGAACACGGAGTCGTCTTCAAATGCTTCGCAACCTGGGGCGAGCGCCGCAACACCAACGCTTGACGGATTGGCACGCGATTTGACACAACAAGCGCGCGAGTCTCGTTTAGATCCGGTCATCGGACGCGCAGGCGAAATTCAACGTGTCATCGAGGTGTTGTCGCGTCGGACGAAGAACAACCCGGTTCTAATTGGGGAACCAGGGGTCGGGAAAACAGCGGTCGTCGAAGGTCTCGCTCAGCAAATCATCAACAACGAGGTACCTGAAACGCTTCGCAACAAACGCGTCATGGTGCTCGATATGGGTACACTCGTCGCAGGTACGAAATATCGTGGTGAATTCGAAGATCGCTTGAAAAAAGTGATGGATGAAATTCGTCAAGCCGGTAACGTCATTCTCTTCATCGATGAGTTGCACACATTGATCGGTGCGGGTGGTGCAGAAGGTGCAATCGATGCGTCGAACATCCTCAAACCGTCATTGGCTCGCGGCGAACTTCAATGTATCGGGGCGACTACACTTGATGAATACCGGAAGTACATCGAAAAAGATGCAGCGCTTGAGCGCCGCTTCCAACCGATTCAAGTGAACGAACCGACAACAGAAGAAGCTGAACAAATCTTACTCGGGTTACGCGATCGCTATGAAGCACACCACCGTGTGACGATTACAGATACGGCGATTCACGAGGCGGTCGTCCTTTCAGACCGTTACATCTCAGATCGTTTCTTGCCGGATAAGGCGATCGACCTCGTCGATGAGGCGGCATCGAAAGTACGACTTCGCTCATTCACGGCACCACCGAATTTGAAAGAGTTGGAATCCCGTCTCGAATCGATTCGTAAAGAGAAAGACTCTGCCGTTCAAAGCCAAGAGTTTGAAAAAGCAGCTTCCCTTCGCGATACGGAACAAAAGTTACGCGATGAGTTAGAAGAGTTGAAAGCAGAGTGGCAGAACAAGCAAGGGAACGAAAAACTTGAAGTGACGAAAGAAGATATCGCTCAAGTTGTTGCGAACTGGACAGGTGTACCGGTCACGAAGATTGCCGAAGAAGAGACAGACCGTCTCCTTAAACTCGAATCGATTCTTCACAACCGTGTCATCGGTCAAGACGATGCGGTGAAATCCATTTCCCGCGCCATCCGTCGCGCCCGGGCCGGATTGAAAGATCCGAAACGTCCAATCGGGTCATTCATCTTCCTCGGACCGACCGGAGTCGGGAAAACAGAGCTCGCCCGTGCAGTTGCCGAAGCGATGTTTGGCGATGAAGATGCCATCATCCGAATCGACATGTCCGAGTACATGGAGAAACATGCGACGAGCCGTCTCGTCGGTTCGCCTCCTGGTTATGTTGGTTACGAAGAAGGCGGTCAATTGACTGAAAAAGTGCGTCGGAAACCGTACTCGGTTATCCTACTCGATGAAATCGAAAAAGCGCACCCAGAAGTATTCAACATCTTGCTTCAAGTGTTAGACGACGGTCGCTTGACGGATTCGAAAGGTCGCACCGTCGACTTCCGAAACACCGTCATCATCATGACGTCTAACGTCGGAGCCGCAGCGCTTCAACGAAACAAATATGTAGGATTCACAGTGGAAGATGATGTGAAACGTGAGTATACAGAAATGAAGGACAAAGTGCTCGAGGAATTGAAGAAAGCGTTCCGACCTGAGTTCTTGAACCGGATTGATGAAATCACAGTATTCCATTCACTTCAAAAAGAGCACATTCAAGAAATCATCAAACTTATGGCAGAGACACTTAAGAAACGTCTCGCCGAGCAAGGTGTTGATTTCAGCTTGACGGATGCGGCACTCGATAAAATTGCCGATGTCGGTTACGATCCGGAATACGGGGCTCGCCCTCTCCGTCGTGCCCTTCAACGGGAAGTGGAGGACCGTCTCTCAGAAGCGATGCTCGGCGGTACAATCGCTAAAGGCAGTAAAGTTGCGCTCGACGTACAAGATGGAGAGTTCGTCGTTCGTAACGAAGGTGTAGTTCAGTAAATCATTCAGCTCCCTCGTCGTTTAGAGGGAGCTTTTTTTAGACAGGAAGGGAACTTATGGCCAAAATTAAAACGAAATACGTCTGCCAATCGTGCGGATATGAATCAGCCAAGTGGATGGGACGCTGTCCGGGTTGTAATGAATGGAATACGCTCGTCGAAGAGTTTGTAGAAGAGAAGAAGGCCAAACGTGGAGCGGCCTTTGTGCATAGTTCATCGCGACAATTGAAACCGGAACGTTTAGCAAACGTCGTCTCACAAGAAGAGACGCGTGTGCATACGAATAGCCGTGAATTTGACCGCGTGCTCGGTGGAGGAATTGTCCCAGGTTCACTCGTCTTAGTCGGAGGGGACCCAGGGATTGGGAAATCAACAATCTTGCTACAGGTCAGCGCTCACTTAGCCCATAGTGGTAAAAAGGTGCTGTACATCTCGGGAGAGGAATCGCTCAAACAGACGAAACTGCGTGCGGAACGGCTCGGCTTACCAACGGATGACTTGTTCGTACTCGCTGAGACGGACATGTTGATGATTGAACGGGTTATTGATGAGGAGCAACCCGGATTTGTCATCATTGACTCGATTCAAACGGTATACATGGATGAGATTCAATCAGCGCCAGGGAGCGTGTCGCAAGTTCGAGAATGTACGGCCGCCCTCATGAAAATTGCGAAAACGCGAGGGATCGCCGTCTTCATCGTCGGTCACGTGACGAAGCAAGGATCGATTGCTGGTCCTCGTTTACTCGAGCATATGGTTGATGCGGTACTTTACTTTGAAGGGGAACGTCATCATACGTTCCGTATTTTACGGGCGGTGAAAAACCGTTTTGGGTCGACGAACGAGATTGGCATTTTCGAGATGAAAGAGAGCGGGCTTGAGGAAGTGCTCAATCCGTCCGAAATATTCTTAGAGGAGCGCACCGCGGGCGTGTCAGGCTCGACCGTCGTTGCCTCAATGGAAGGGACACGGACGGTACTCGTGGAACTCCAAGCACTCATCTCTCCGACATCGTTCGGGAACCCGAGACGTATGGCAACGGGCATCGATCAAAACCGAGTCGCGCTTCTCATGGCCGTTCTTGAGAAACGTTCCGGTCTCTTGCTTCAGACGCAGGATGCGTACTTGAAAGCAGCCGGTGGCGTCAAACTGGACGAGCCGGCGATTGACCTTGCGATTTGTATCTCGATCGCCTCGAGTTTCCGCGATCGTCCGACCCGTCCGACGGATGTCTGCATCGGTGAGGTCGGATTGACCGGGGAAGTGCGACGGGTTTCAAGAATCGAGCAACGTGTCGCCGAGGCGGCGAAACTTGGTTTTACACGGGCCATCATCCCGAAAAATAACATGGGGGGATGGACCGCTCCGGCAGGGATTGAAGTCGTCGGGGTCGGGACAGTGGACGAAGCACTCCAGTTGGCGATTCCGTTCTAACGGGTCGCCACTGGCAGTTTTTAACGCTTTGTAACGAACGTGATTGAAAAAATCGTGTTACAATGAAAGTGTTATTTTTTGAAATTTTATTTCATATAGAAGGAGGTGGAATGAGTGAAGATTGCTGTACGAATCGGATTTATTTTGATTGGACTCGTCGTGGGTTGGTTCGGAATCATCGAAGCGACGCTTTTATTAGCAGACCTTGGCATGAATGTGCCGGAGTGGTTAACGATTCCATACGTAGCAAGTTTGATTGGTGGACTTATCTTCTTCATTCTTAGTTTATTCTTAACAGATGGTGTTGTTGCATTTATTCGTTTTGTCGAAGAACGGCTCGTCCGTTTACCCGTAGGGGATATCTTATTTGGTTCGATCGGTCTTATCATTGGGCTCTTGATTGCCTTTTTGATCAGTGTATCGCTTGAAGTCACGAATATCTTCTTACTGAGTAAAATCGTCCCGATTTTTGTCACGGCCCTGTTTGGTTACTTTGGTTTCGCGGTCGGCTATCGGAAGCGTAACGAATGGATCAAACTATTTGTGAAGAGTGAACGGGATAAGCCTGCGGCTGAACCAGTCCAACGCTCGAATGATAAGATTTTAGACACGAGCGTCATCATCGACGGTCGAATCGCGGATATTGCGACGACTGGATTCGTGGAAGGGACATTGATTGTGCCACAATTCGTCATCGGCGAACTGCAATACATCGCCGACTCATCGGATACGTTGAAGCGGAATCGTGGACGTCGTGGACTGGACATTTTGAAGGAACTTCAAGAAAACAAGCGCATCCAGGTTGAGATCTATGATGGAGACTTTGAAGATGTACCGGAAGTCGACATCAAATTGATCAAACTGGCTGAACTGAAAAACGGGATTGTCGTTACGAATGACTACAACTTAAATAAAGTGTGTGAGGTTCGAAATGTACCGGTCTTGAACATCAATGATTTGGCGAACGCTGTCAAACAGATTGTCATTCCTGGTGAAGAGATGGTCGTGACAGTTATTAAAGAAGGAAAAGAACAGAATCAAGGGGTTGCTTACCTTGAGGACGGGACGATGGTCGTCGTGGAGGGCGGACGTAAATTGATTTCGAAGACGCTCCCTGTCGTTGTGACGAGTGTCTTACAAACGTCTGCAGGACGTATGATTTTTGCCCGTCCGGAATAACGGATCAAAAAGAGACGCGAGAGCGCTCTCTTTTTTCACGAAGAGAGGTATTTACATGGTAGCTTATACAGTTGTCATCCCGGCTGCCGGGAGAGGGAAACGGATGGGTGCGGATGCGAATAAGCTCATGCTGACACTCCGTGACAAACCGATTATCGCTTGGACGTTACAGACGTTCGATACCGATCCGTGGTGCGAACGAATTGTGTTAGCCATCCGGCCGGAAGAACGGGACTGGTTCGAGGAGATAACGTCACAGATGAAGACGCCGGTTACATACGTAGCAGGAGGGGAAGAACGACAACAGAGTGTCCATGCAGGACTGAAAGTTGTTGCACCCGATACGATTGTGATGATTCATGACGGTGCGCGTCCGTTTGTAAAACGTGAACAGTTGCATCAAGTGGCTGAAGCGGCACGGCAAGGTGGTGCCATCTTGGCGGTACCCGTTAAAGATACGGTCAAACAAGTTCAACGTCATCACATCGAACGCACCGTTCCCCGTGAAAACTTATGGTTGGCACAAACGCCGCAAGCCTTTCAGGCGAAAGCGATTTTGGCGGCACATGAACGAGCGGTCGAACAACAAGTAATGGGCACGGATGATGCCAGTTTGTTTGAGTGGCTCGGCGAATCGGTACAAGTGGTCCTTGGGGACTATCACAACATCAAAATGACGACGCCCGAAGATTTATTGTTCGGCGACGCGATTTTAGCGGAGGAGGAATTACAATGAGAATTGGTCAAGGGTTTGATGTACACGCATTTGCAGAAGGACGTCCGTTAATCTTAGGAGGGATTGAGATTCCACATGAGCGCGGACTGCTCGGTCATTCTGATGCGGACGTGTTACTCCATACCATTGCGGATGCGGCACTTGGAGCAATTGCGGCAGGTGATATCGGAAAGCACTTCCCGGATACGGACCCGGAATTTAAAGATGCGGATTCGAAAGTATTGCTTCG
This sequence comes from Exiguobacterium sp. s140, assembly GCF_018617035.1. Lineage (GTDB taxonomy): Bacteria > Bacillota > Bacilli > Exiguobacteriales > Exiguobacteriaceae > Exiguobacterium > Exiguobacterium profundum. The sequence continues at coordinate 45,286 of NZ_JACSJK010000007.1, read as the reverse complement.
TCACGTCTGGCAGCTCGTGAAAGACCAAGGGTACGTTCTCGGAAATGTAGATGCGACGGTCATGGCACAACGTCCGAAACTTCGTCCTTACATTGATGAGATGCGAGCGGTCATCGCTGAACTTCTTGAGGCGGACATCGAGCAGGTGAACGTGAAAGCGACGACGACGGAGAAACTGGGCTTCACGGGACGCGAAGAAGGGATTGCGGCGCAAGCGGTCATCTTACTCAACCGGGCTTGACAGAAATGGTATACTATTTGGGCAGAAGAGAAGAAAGGTGGAACTATTATGAGTGAAGTGCGTGTACGCTATGCGCCTAGTCCGACGGGGCATCTCCATATCGGAAATGCGCGGACTGCGTTGTTTAACTACTTATTTGCTCGCCATGCTGGCGGAAAAATGATTCTTCGGATTGAAGACACTGACCAGAAACGGAATGTGTTGAACGGTGTTGAGAGTCAGATGAAATACTTGGAATGGCTCGGCATCGACTGGGATGAAGGTCCAGGTCGTGACGGAGACTACGGTCCATATTATCAAATGGAGCGTCTTGCGATTTATGAAAAATACGTCAATGAGTTGATGAGCAAAGGCCTCGCTTATAAATGCTACATGACTTCTGAGGAACTTGAAGCAGAGCGTGAAGCACAAATCGCACGTGGGGAGGCACCACGTTATTCGGGTGCGCACCGTAACCTCACTGTTGAAGAGCGTGAAGCGTTTGAAGCGGAAGGGCGTAAACCGTCTATTCGGATCCGTGTGCCGGAAGGCGTGACGTATAAATGGACAGATGTCGTCAAAGGAGACGTCTCGTTTGAATCAAAAGATTTCGGGGACTGGGTCATCGTGAAACAGGACGGCATTCCGACGTACAACTTCGCAGTTGTCGTGGACGACCATTTGATGAAGATCAGTCACGTGTTGCGTGGGGACGATCACATCGCGAACACACCGAAGCAGATGATGGTCTATGATGCACTCGGTTGGGACTATCCTGAATTCGGTCACATGACGCTCATCTACAATGACCAACATAAGAAGTTATCAAAACGGGACGAATCGATTATTCAGTTCATCGAACAATATGCGGATCTTGGTTACTTGCCAGCAGCGCTCTTCAACTTCATTTCGCTCCTTGGCTGGTCACCCGTCGGGGAAGAAGAAATCTTCTCAAAAGAAGAGTTCATTGAAATGTTTGATGCGAAACGTTTGTCGAAGAGTCCGGCAGTTTTTGACCAACAAAAACTTTCTTGGATCAACAGTGTATACATGAAGAAGGCCACGCTTGACGAAGTGGTGGCACTCAGTTTACCATTCTTACAAGAAGCAGGACGATTACCCGAGGCGGTATCTGTTGAGGAAGCGGATTGGGCGACAAACTTGATTGCATTGTATAAAGAACAAATGACGCACGGAGCAGAAATCGTCGCGTTGACAGACTTGTTCTTCAAAGATGAAATCGAGTATGACGAGGAAGCGAACGCTGTCCTTTCAGGTGAAACGGTACCTGCTGTTCTTGCAGAGTTCAAACACCAGCTCGAAGCAGTCGAAGACTTCACACCGGAAGCGATTAAAGCGGCGACGAAAGCGACGCAAAAAGCGACCGGTCAAAAAGGGAAGAACTTGTTCATGCCAATCCGTGTCGCTACGACAGGGCAAACACATGGACCAGAACTCCCGAACGCCATTTCGTTAATCGGAAAAGAGCGTGTGTTGAAGCGTCTGACAACTCTATTAGCGTAATAAAGGCATCGATGAGGAAAGTAAGCGGTACGACACGTTGCAGAGACTAGAACCTAGGCTGGGAGTTCTAGATGTGTCCCCCGAAGAAGTGCACCTCGGAGCCGTCTCGGCGATATGTAGTCGAGGCCGTGACTCGGCGTTAACGAGACTTGAGAGGGGAACGCATTTTCCCAAACAGAGTGGAACCGCGCTTACGGCGTCTCTGTGCCTTGGCACAGGGGCGTCTTTGTTTTTGTATAAGAAAAGGAGATATCGATTATGGGATTTTGGAGCAGTGTACGCGAAGACTTGCGGACTGTCCTGGAACTAGACCCTGCCGCTCGTTCGAAAGTAGAAGTGGCACTGACTTACCCAGGCCTTCACGCCATATGGGCACACCGCATCGCGCACGGATTATGGAAACGTAACGTGAAACTGGTGGCCAAATTATTAGCCCAGTTCAGTCGTTGGTTGACCGGAATTGAAATTCATCCGGGGGCAGTCCTTGGGGACCGCGTGTTCATCGATCACGGTTTCGGTGTCGTCATCGGTGAGACGGCGATTATCGGGAATGACGTCACCATCTATCAAGGCGTCACCCTGGGTGGAACGGGGAAAGAGAAAGGGAAGCGTCACCCGACAATCGGGAGTGACGTGCTTATTTCAGCGGGGGCGAAAGTACTTGGGAACATCACGGTCGGCGATTGCGTCAAAATCGGAGCGAGCTCGGTCGTATTGAACGATGTGCCGTCTGATTCGACCGTGGTCGGGATTCCAGGTCGTGTCGTCATTCGAAACGGTAAGCGTGTGAAGCAACATGATCTAGATCATCGTTTCCCAGATCCGGACCGCGAATGCCAAGAACGCTTAGAAGCGGCAGTGGATGAACTACAACAAAAATTAGCGACGCTTGAAAAGCGGATGGAGGAGAAGACACATGATTCAGCTGTACAACAGTCTCACGAATAAAAAAGAACCGTTTGTCCCGATTGTTCCGGGTAAAGTATCGATGTACGTATGCGGTCCGACCGTTTATAACTACATTCATGTCGGAAACGCCCGACCGGCGATCGCCTTCGACACGGTCCGCCGCTACTTGACGTATCGTGGGTACGAGGTCAAATACGTCTTGAACTTCACAGACGTGGATGACAAGATCATTCGTACGGCGAATGAATTAGGAGAAGACACGGAGACGCTGACGAATCGCTATATCGAGGCGTATTTAGCAGATACAGGGGCACTTAACGTTCAACCGGCAGACGTGCATCCGCGTGTTACCGATACGATGGAAGAAATCATCGAGTTCATTCGTCAATTGGAGACGGAAGGGTTCGCTTATGAATCAGAAGGAGACGTGTATTTCCGGACGAAGAAGTTTGAGACGTACGGGAAGCTGAGTCAGCAATCGATTGAAGATTTGCGGGCCGGGTCACGTGTCGATGTCGGGGAGAAAAAAGAAGACCCGCTCGACTTCGTCTTATGGAAAGCGGCTAAACCGGATGAACCATCATGGGATAGTCCGTGGGGCAAAGGACGTCCGGGCTGGCATATCGAATGCTCGGCGATGGCGAAAAAACATCTCGGGACAACGATTGATATTCACGCGGGCGGTCATGATTTGAAATTCCCACACCACGAGAACGAGATTGCTCAGTCAGAAGCTTGCAACCATGCGAAGTTCGCTAACTATTGGTTGCATAACGGATTCATCAACATTGAAAATGAGAAGATGTCCAAGTCGCTCGGAAACTTCCTCCTCGTCCATGAGGCGTTGAAAGAAGTCGACCCGATGGTCCTGCGCTTCTTCATGTTGTCCGTCCATTATCGTCATCCGATCAACTATAGCCGTGAATTGATTGAACAAGCGGCGAACGGTTGGAGCCGAATCAAGGAAGCCTATCAGAATATTGAATATCGCTTGTCGGTCACAGCCGGACTTGGAGAGGCGAGCGAGTCGATGGAACGGAAGCTTGAATCCATCAAGGCGTCATTCATCGAGTCAATGGATGATGATATCAATACGGCCAACGCCGTGACCGTCCTCTTTGACTTGGCACGGGAAGCGAACATTTATGCGAAGGCCGATCATGTGGCCAAAGCGACGCTTGAACAGGTTCTGTCGCTATTTGATGAATTGACGGGTGTCCTCGGCTTGACGTTGGCAGAAGAAAAAGAACTATTGGATGCCGAGATCGACCAATTGATTCAAGAACGGAACGACGCACGGGCGGCACGTAATTTTGCCCGGGCCGACGAGATTCGTGATTTACTAAAAGAACAAAACATCCAACTCGAAGACACGGCCCAAGGGGTTCGGTGGAAGCGGTTATGATGCAACCGAAACAAATGAATGCCCTTGCGCTCGCTTACATGGGAGACGTGGTATACGAAATGGCTGTACGGAGACGCCTGCTCGAGAAAGGATTGACGCGCCCGAATGACTTGCACCGGGGCGCGGTCCGCTACGTCAATGCACGGGCGCAGGCGAGCGTCGTGACATTTTGGTTAGAGACGGATGTGTTGACGGAAGAGGAACAGGCTGTCGTCAGACGTGGAAAGAATGCGAAATCCGGATCGGTTCCAAAGCGGGTCGATGTGCACACGTATCGTTATTCCACGGCGTTCGAGGCATTGATTGGGTATATCTATTTGACAGAAAGAAGGGATCGTCTTGAAGAACTCATCAAACAAGCGTTCGAACGACTCGAAGCCGAGTCGACCGAAACGACATGACGGAAATCGGGGAGCGGAGAAACGAACGTTTGACCGCCCTCGTGGGGAACGACCAGATCGCGCGCGTCGCCAAAAGGCAGAACGCCCTGACTATAAGGAAGTCGATGTGATGGAGGAAGGGATTGACTTCCTTTACGGTCGTAACCCGGTACTCGAGGCACTGCGAAGTGGTCGGGATATGAATAAAGTATTCATTATGGAAGGTCAGCAAAAGGGACCACTCGCTCAAATTATCGCGATGGCGAACGAAGCATCGGTCCAAGTGTCATTCGTCCCAAAAACGAAACTTGAGAAGATGGCTGGCAGTGAACATCACCAAGGAGTCGTTGCGGCGGTTGCGGCTTATGAATACAAAACAGTCGAAGACATGTTCGCTCTCGCAGCTTCGAAAGATGAGACACCGCTCTTCATTTTACTAGATGAGCTCGAAGACCCGCACAATCTCGGTTCGATTTTACGGACCGCCGATGCTGTTGGCGCACATGGGATCATCATTCCGAAACGTCGCTCGGTCGGTTTGACTCAAACGGTTGCCAAAGCCTCGACCGGGGCCATTGAGCATATTCCGGTGGCGCGTGTGACGAACTTGACACGGACACTTGAAGAGTTGAAGGAAAAAGGATTGTGGGTCGTCGGGACCGATGCGAAAGAAAGTCAGGACTATCGTCGATTGGATGGAAATATGCCACTCGTTGTGGTCATTGGAAGTGAGGGCAAAGGGATGAGCCGACTCGTGCGCGAATCGTGCGACTTCCTTGTTCATTTACCGATGGTCGGTCATGTCACGTCACTCAATGCATCTGTTGCAGCGGCGCTCCTCCTGTATGAGGTGCATCGCTCACGTCATCCATTGGCATGAGTATCCTGAAGCGTGAGCTCCTTCTTGTCGACGGATATAATATCATCGGCGCGTGGCCTCACTTGAGAAGTCTCCGCGACGTAGATTTTGAACAAGCACGTAATCTGTTGATTGAGGCGATGGCAGAATATCAGGCTGTGTCCGGCAAAGAGGTCACCATCGTGTTTGACGCCCATATGCGTTATGGTCGTGAATCCAAAGAGAAGCGGAGTCGGGTCGACGTTGTCTATACGAAAGAGAATGAGACGGCGGACGAATGGATTGAGCGGCGTGCCCATGAATTAGTGGATGACCGGCTCATTACATTATTCGTCGCGACGAACGATTTCACGGAGCAGTGGGTCATCTTTGGTCAAGGCGCATTGCGCGTCCCGGCAACCGAACTGTTGAAAGATTGGAAGCATGCGAAAACATTGATTGAACAACAGCGCCTGTCGCTCGAGAAAGAACAAGCGAATCGGAAGACGATTGATATTCCACCGCATATTCAAGCGAAGTTTGAAGAAATGCGACGTCGCAAATCAAAAGGTGATTGAAATCACGGACGAGTTCATCAAATGGACTCGTCTTTGTTTCGATTTTGACATTTTTTTGCAAAGGAATGTTGTATACTATTACATATATGAGTTACACAGTATTCAATTGACGGAATTTTTAGAAATTTGTTTGACGCATAGGAGTAGGGAGTCCTATAATGGGACACAACCTTACATAGTTCAGGATCAATCGCCGGGGGGTAACGAGCATGAACGGATGGCCGTACGAACAGTTTGAAAAAATGTCAGACGAAGAGTTGGTCTTATTGGCGCGCAACGAAGGGGATAGCGACGCGCTCGAGTTTTTGATTGAACGATACCGGTATTTTGTGCGGGCGAAGGCACGTTCATACTTTTTGATTGGTGCAGATCACGAGGACATCGTCCAAGAGGGGATGATCGGCCTTTATAAAGGTGTGCGTGATTATAAGGACGAGCGACTTGCGTCATTCAAAAGCTTTGCCGAGATGTGTATCACCCGTCAGATGATCACGGCAATCAAGACGGCGACACGCCAAAAACATATTCCGCTCAATTCATATGTGTCACTCGATAAACCAATTTTTGATGAAGAGTCTGACCGGACGTTGCTCGATGTCATCTTGCCACCACATCCGACTGATCCACAAGAATTGATCGTGACACAGGAAGAACAGACGTTCATGGAAGCGAAGATGGATGAGATCTTGAGTGACCTCGAACGGAAAGTATTGCGTCTTTATTTAGACGGACGTTCTTATCAAGAGATTTCAGACGATCTCGATCGTCATGTCAAATCGATCGATAATGCGTTGCAACGTGTGAAGAAGAAATTCGAGCGTCATGTCGACGTCCGGATGCTCACGAGCTAACCGATTATTGACCGCGTGCCTCCTATGTGATACTTTAAAAGCAGCGCCTTGTCCGTAGACGCCATTTACAGGAGGCGTTTTTTTTTCGCTCTTTTTTAAGAGAGAGTAGTCGAAAGGGGCGCTTATGAATGGCAAAGAAAGTAAGTCTCGCTTGCTCAGAATGCGGGTCTCGAGAGTACTCGACGACAAAAAAAGACGGCGTGTCGACACGGCTTGAAATGAAGAAGTTTTGTCGCCGCTGTAACGCGCATACGCTGCATCGGGAATCAAAGTAACGTAGATTGGCATTCAATGTAGGAGGAAGCTACCATGAACTTTTTGCGCGACGTATGGAAAGAGTTGAAGAAAACGAGTTGGCCGACTCGTAAAGAACTCACGAAATATACCATTACTGTCATCGCGACTGTTGTCGTGATTGGCCTGTTCGTGTTCGGCGTAGATACTGGGGTCAGTTATCTCGTCAATTTATTGATTAACTAAGGAAGAGGTGAAAGCCGTGGAGAAACAATGGTTTGTTGTCCAGACGTACTCAGGTTTTGAGAATAACGTCAAAGAAAACCTAGAACGTCGAATCGGTTCGATGAACATGGAAGATAAAATTTTCCGCGTCCTCGTCCCGACTGAAACGACGCAAGAAGAAGTCACATTGAAGAGTGGCGAGAAGAAAATCAAAGAACGTGAAGTCAAAAGTTTCCCGGGCTATGTGTTCGTAGAGATGGTCATGACTGACGATTCATGGTATGTTGTCCGCAACACGCCAAACGTCACCGGCTTCCTCGGTTCAACGGGTGGTGGGGCAAAACCAATCCCACTCCAACCGGACGAAGTGACAAACGTCTTGTCACAAATGGGACTCATCGAGAAGAAAGATCGTTACAACTATGAACTCGGTGACCTTGTCCGCGTGAAAGAAGGCGCATTTGAGAACTTTGAAGGAACAATCGACGAGATTGAAGCCGACAAAGAGAAGCTCAAAGTCGTGGTCGACATGTTCGGTCGTGAAACAAAAATTGAGCTTGATTTCGAACAAGTTCAGAAAATTAACTAAACCCACTTGCTAATCCGTAAAACGGATGGTACAATCGAAAATGTTTGATGTTGTGCTTTATTTCGGTACAAACTCGACCTAATAGATTGAGTGGGAGGGCGCACAACGTCCAAGAAACCACATTTTAGACTTAAGGAGGTGTGTCTCGTGGCGAAAAAAGTTTCTAAACTCGTTAAACTTCAAATCCCAGCTGGTAAAGCAAACCCAGCTCCACCAGTAGGTCCAGCACTTGGTCAAGCAGGTGTTAACATCATGGGATTCTGTAAAGAGTTCAACGCTCGTACACAAGACCAAGCCGGATTGATTATTCCTGTAGTCATCACGGTATACGAAGATCGTTCGTTTACATTCATTACGAAAACTCCACCAGCTGCAGTTCTCTTGAAGAAAGCTGCTGGTATCGAGAGTGGTTCTGGTGAACCAAACCGTAAGAAAGTAGCAACGGTTAAGCGTGACAAAGTTCGCGAAATCGCTGAACTTAAAATGCCTGACCTTAACGCATCATCTGTAGAAACAGCGATGCTTATGGTTGAAGGTACTGCACGTAGTATGGGTATTGTAATCGAAGACTAATTGCTAGTCTCTGGGGTTGTCGGTGAATACTGCTCACCTTCAATCCCTTCATTATGTGGGAGGAAATTCCGCTAACCACAAGGAGGAAAAGATCATGGGTAAAAAACACCAAGAAGCAGCTAAGCTTGTTGACCGCACGAAGTCATACGACCTCGCTGAAGCTGTCGAGCTCGTTCAAAAAACAGCTACTGCTAAATTCGATGAAACAATCGAAGTTGCTGTCCGTCTCGGCGTAGATCCGAAGAAAGCAGACCAACAAATCCGTGGTGCCGTTGTACTTCCACACGGTACTGGTAAAACACAAAAAGTTCTCGTCTTCGCAAAAGGTGAGAAAGTGAAAGAAGCGGAAGCTGCTGGAGCAGACTACGTTGGCGACGCTGAGTACATCAACAAAATCCAACAAGGATGGTTCGACTTCGATGTAATCGTTGCGACACCTGACATGATGGGTGAAGTTGGTAAACTTGGTCGTGTTCTCGGACCTAAAGGCCTCATGCCTAACCCGAAAACAGGAACAGTTACTTTCGACGTAGAAAAAGCAATCGCGGATATCAAAGCTGGTAAAGTTGAATACCGTGTTGATAAAGCTGGTAACATCCACGTTCCAGTTGGTAAGAAATCATTTGAAGCATCTAAACTCTCTGAGAACATCGAGACAATTCTCGAAACACTCATGAAAGTGAAGCCTGCTACTGCAAAAGGAACTTACCTTAAAAACATCTCGCTTTCATCTACAATGGGTCCTGGGATCCGTGTAGCGACTGCAGATTTCCTTAAGTAATCTTGTTGAAATAAATTGTTGACAACGTGTGACACCGCTGATAAAGTAATACACGTTCAACCGAATATGTTGGATTACCGTAGACAGAAGGTGGACATCGGTCCGTAAACCCTTCCGAGGTGTCTTTGCTCGAACTTGAGCCTGTTGTCACAGGTTTACTTTCAAACAATTACGCCCTCGTATGTCTTCATACGAGGGATTTCTTTTGGAGAGCAGCCTCTCGTCCGGTATAAGAATTGACTAGGAGGTGCAAACACATGGCAAACGAAAAAATCGTAGCTCAGAAATCGGCACTCGTCGATGAAATCGCTGAGAAAATGCAAGCGAGCGTTGGAACAGTTGTTGTTGACTACCGTGGACTTACAGTTGAAGAAGTGACTACACTCCGTAAATCACTCCGTGACGCTGGAATCGAGTTCAAAGTTTACAAGAACGGTCTTCTTCGCCGCGCAGCTACTCAGTCGAACTTCGAAGGTCTTGACGAAGTCTTCACTGGTCCTACAGCAATCGCCTTCTCTAAAGAAGACGTTATTGCTCCAGCGAAGATCTTGAACGACTTCTCGAAAGAGCACAAAGCGCTCGAACTCAAAGGCGGAATCATCGAAGGTAAAGTTTCTTCACTCGAAGAAATCAAAGCCCTTGCAGAACTTCCATCACGCGATGGTCTTCTCTCGATGCTTCTCAGCGTACTTCAAGCTCCAATCCGTGGGCTCGCAGTCGCAACAAATGCAATCGCAGAACAAAAAGAAGAGCAATCAGCTTAATTTTTGTCGCGTAGCGTAACTCAAAAAAACTTTTTCACAACATCAAAGGAGGAAAACCATAATGGCTTTCAACAAAGAGCAATTCATCGAAGACCTCAAATCAATGACGGTTCTCGAACTTAACGAACTCGTAAAAACAATCGAAGAAGAATTCGGCGTATCAGCAGCAGCTCCAGTAGCAGTTGCAGGTGCTGGCGCAGGCGCAGCAGCTGAAGAGAAAACTGAATTCGACGTAATCCTCACAAACGCTGGCGCTGGTAAAATCAACGTCATCAAAGCTGTTCGTGAAATCACAGGTCTCGGCCTTAAAGAAGCAAAAGCACTCGTTGACGGAACTCCAGCTCCAGTCAAAGAGGGCGTTTCTAAAGAAGACGCTGACGCAATCAAAGCTAAGCTTGAAGAAGCTGGCGCATCTGTTGAAGTTAAGTAATTCAACTTCACAACCTATAGAAGCTCGCCATGGCGAGCTTCTTTTATTTCCTTGAAGAATGGGTTAGGAGGTTCAACGCATGGGAGATCATTACTATACGAACGATCCACGTTCGGAAAGTGCCCCAGAGACATGGACGTACGAGTTGCGAGGGAAACAGTATCACTTCACTTCGGACCGCGGTGTGTTCTCGAAAGGGTCGGTCGATTTTGGGTCACGTCTTTTAATTGAAACGTTTGAGATGCCTGATGTGTCGGGACGTATTTTAGATGTAGGCTGCGGCTATGGTCCGATGGGGATCTCGCTTGCCGATGCCTCTGGGCGTGAGGCCTTGCTCATTGATGTGAATGAGCGTGCGCTGGCGCTCTCTGAGCAAAACGCCGCCCGTAATGGAGTGACGGTCGAAACACGGCTTTCTCACGCGTATGACGCGGTGGGGGGAGAACGGTTTGCCGCCATTGTCACCAATCCGCCGATTCGTGCGGGGAAACAAGTCGTCCATACGATCTTGCGTGAAGCACATACGCACCTCGTCGATGGAGGAGCAATTTATGTCGTCATTCAAAAGAAACAAGGAGCACCTTCTGCTAAAAAGTTATTAGAAGAGGTGTTTGGTCAAGTTGAAACGATCGCGAAAGAAAAAGGTTACTTTATTTTCCGAGCAATTCGGTCTTGACAAACGGTGAAGTCTTGTTGACTCGCTATAACGTATATGCTAACATTATAAAATGCCATTGGAATGGAATTCGCTTGAAACTGCCGTGTCTGCCGCTTTTTAGAGACGGAAAACGAGCGACATTCAATGACAATGTTCGATTATTACGCCCGAAAAATTCGCTAAAGAATTGGGGGTCTGAGAGGTGAATCAGTTGACTGGTCAACTTGTTCAGTACGGTCGTCACCGTCAGAGAAGAAGCTTTGCCCGTATCAGTGAGGTATTAGAGCTTCCGAATTTGATTGAAATTCAAACTGCTTCTTATGAGTGGTTCTTGCGTGAAGGATTGAAGGAAATGTTCACAGACATTTCACCGATTTCCGACTTCACAGGAAACCTCGTATTGGAGTTCATCGATTACTCGCTCAGTGAGCCGAAGTATTCAATCGATGAATCGAAGGAGCGCGACGTTACTTATTCTGCGCCACTTCGCGTAAAAGTGCGTCTCCAAAACAAAGAGACAGGTGAGCTCAAAGAACAAGAAGTGTTCATGGGGGATTTCCCGCTCATGACAGAATCGGGAACGTTTATCATCAATGGTGCAGAACGCGTCATCGTTTCCCAGCTTGTCCGTTCACCGAGCGTGTACTATAACGCTAAACTCGATAAAAACGGTAAACGTGGATTTGGCGCAACCGTCATCCCGAACCGTGGTGCTTGGCTCGAACTCGAGACAGATGCCAAAGATATCGTTTATGTTCGTATCGACCGTACCCGTAAAATTCCGGTAACGGTGTTGTTGCGTGCCCTCGGATTCGGTACGGACCAAGAAATTATCGACCTTCTCGGGGATGACGAATACCTTCGTAACACCCTTGAAAAAGATAATACGGAGTCTACAGAGAAAGCGTTGATCGAGATTTATGAGCGTCTCCGTCCTGGTGAACCACCAACGGTAGAAAATGCGAAATCTCTTCTCGTTTCACGTTTCTTCGACCCGAAACGTTACGACTTAGCGAACGTCGGTCGCTATAAGATGAACAAAAAACTTCATCTTAAGAACCGTTTGTTCGGTCAAAAATTAGCGGAAACGCTCGTGGACCCGGAAACAGGCGAGGTACTCGCCGAAGCTGGAACAATCCTCGACCGCCGCAACTTAGATCGTATCCTCCCGCACTTGGAGAACGGCCTTGGCTATATCGATGCGGAACCAACTGGTGGTGTCGCTGAAGGTGAGCCATTCGGTCTTCAGTCAATCAAAGTCATCTCACCGGATGACCCAGATGGAGAGCGTATCTTGAACATCATCGGAAATGGCAATATCGATCGCAGCGTAAAACATATTACGCCAGCCGATATTATCGCTTCAATCAACTACTTCTTCAACTTACTTCACGAAGTCGGAACAACAGATGACATCGACCACTTAGGAAACCGTCGTCTTCGTTCAGTCGGAGAACTTCTCCAAAACCAATTCCGGATCGGGCTTTCCCGTATGGAACGTGTCGTAAAAGAACGTATGTCGATTCAAGATCAAAATGCGATCACACCACAGGCGCTCATCAACATCCGCCCGGTTATCGCATCACTTAAAGAGTTCTTCGGTAGCTCGCAATTGTCACAGTTCATGGACCAAACGAACCCGCTCGCAGAGCTCACGCACAAGCGTCGTCTCTCTGCACTTGGACCGGGTGGTTTGACACGTGAGCGTGCCGGTTTCGAAGTTCGAGACGTTCACTATTCGCACTACGGTCGGATGTGTCCAATCGAAACACCAGAGGGGCCGAACATCGGACTCATCAACTCACTCTCGTCTTATGCGAAAGTGAACGAGTACGGTTTCATCGAAGCACCATACCGTCGTGTTGACCCAGAAACAGGTCTTGTCACTGGCGACATTCAATATATGACGGCTGACGAGGAAGACCTCTATGTCGTCGCACAGGCAAACATGCCGCTCACAGAAGATGGCCACTTTGCAGACGAACAAGTTCTTTGCCGTTTCCGCGGACAAAACTTGTCAGTCGAGCCAAGTCGAGTGGACTACATGGACGTTTCGCCGAAACAGGTTGTTTCTGCCGCAACGGCATGTATCCCGTTCCTCGAGAACGATGACTCGAACCGTGCCCTCATGGGAGCGAACATGCAACGTCAAGCAGTACCGCTCCTTCAACCGGATTCACCGATTGTCGGTACCGGCATGGAGTATGTATCTGCGAAAGACTCTGGGGCAGCTATTGTTGCGAAATACCCAGGTGTCGTCGAACGCGTCACAGCGCGTGAAATCTTGATCCGTCGCACGTCTGACGTGAACGGTTCTGAAGTTTCAGGTGACCTTGACCGTTACAAACTTCAAAAATATGTCCGTTCGAACCAAGGGACATGCTATAACCAAAAACCAATCATCGCAGCTGGTGACCGTGTCGAAAAAGGAGAAATCCTTGCAGACGGTCCATCGATGGATATGGGTGAGCTCGCGCTCGGCCGTAACGTCGTCGTTGCCTTCATGACATGGGATGGTTACAACTATGAGGATGCGATCATCATGAGTGAGCGTCTCGTGAAAGATGACGTGTACACGTCGATTCATATCGAAGAGTACGAGTCAGAGTCACGCGACACGAAACTCGGACCAGAGGAAATCACACGTGATATTCCAAACGTCGGAGATGACGCACTTCGTAACTTGGACGATCGTGGAATTATCCGCATCGGAGCTGAAGTCAAGGATGGCGATATCCTCGTCGGTAAAGTAACACCTAAGGGCGTTACAGAATTGACGGCGGAAGAGCGTCTCTTGCACGCAATCTTCGGTGAGAAGGCACGTGAAGTACGTGATACGTCACTTCGTGTACCAAACGGTGGAGACGGAATCATCTTGGATGTCAAAGTGTTCGACCGTGAAAACGGTGACGAGTTGTCTCCAGGCGTCAACCAAATGGTACGTGTCTATATCGTTCAAAAACGTAAGATTCACGAAGGGGATAAGATGGCGGGACGTCACGGTAACAAAGGTGTTATCTCGCGGATCCTCCCTGAAGAAGATATGCCATACATGCCAGACGGTACACCGGTTGACATCATGCTCAACCCGCTTGGGGTACCATCTCGTATGAACATCGGGCAGGTACTTGAACTCCACCTTGGTATGGCAGCGAAGAAGCTCGGTATCAAAGTGGCAACACCTGTATTCGATGGAGCGCGTGAGGAAGACGTATGGGCAACGATTGAAGAGGCTGGTATGGATAAAGATGCGAAAACGCGTCTCTATGACGGTCGTACGGGTGAACCGTTCGATAATCGCGTCTCGGTCGGTGTCATGTACATGATCAAACTCGCGCACATGGTTGATGACAAACTTCACGCTCGTTCGACAGGACCATACTCACTCGTTACGCAACAACCGCTCGGTGGTAAAGCACAGTTCGGTGGTCAGCGCTTCGGGGAGATGGAAGTTTGGGCTCTTGAAGCGTACGGTGCAGCCTACACGCTCCAAGAAATCTTGACAATCAAGTCGGATGACACGGTCGGTCGTGTGAAAGCATATGAGGCCATCGTGAAAGGCGAGAGCGTTCCGAAAGCGGGCGTTCCTGAGTCATTCCGCGTCTTGATCAAAGAGCTTCAAGCGCTCGGTATGGAAGTCAAGATGATGTCAGCGGATGATGAAGAAGTCGAAATGAAAGATGAAGATGACGACAACATCCCGAACGCAACATCGGCGTTAGAACAAGTCGTTCAACCGACTGTTACGGAAGAGGAATAAGGCGAAAAGGGAGGTCGGCCCCTTGGTAGATGTTAATCGATTTGAATATATGAAAATCGGCTTGGCTTCATCAGAGAAGATCCGTTCGTGGTCTTACGGTGAAGTCAAAAAGCCGGAAACGATCAACTATCGTACACTTAAACCAGAGAAGGACGGATTATTCTGTGAACGAATCTTCGGTCCTACGAAAGACTGGGAATGTTACTGTGGGAAATACAAACGTATCCGTTATAAAGGAGTCATTTGTGACCGCTGTGGCGTTGAAGTGACGAAAGCGAAAGTGCGTCGCGAGCGAATGGGCCATATCGAGCTCGCGGCACCAGTTTCGCACATCTGGTACTTCAAAGGGATTCCAAGCCGCATGGGGCTTGTTCTCGACATGTCACCACGTGCGCTTGAAGAAGTCATTTACTTCGCATCTTACGTGGTCACAGAGCCAGGTGATACTCCGCTTGAGAAGAAACAACTTCTCTCGGAAAAAGAATTCCGTCTCTATCGTGAAAAATACGGTAGCGACTTCAAAGCAGACATGGGTGCTGAAGCCATCCGTACACTTCTTCAAGACGTTAATCTTGAAAAAGAAGTAGGCGAGCTTCGTGAAGAGTTGAAAACAGTCCAAGGTCAACGTCGTACACGTGCGATTAAGCGCTTGGAAGTTCTCGATGCATTCTTCACTTCAGGAAACAATCCAGACTGGATGATCCTTGAAGTACTTCCTGTCATCCCACCAGAGCTTCGCCCGATGGTACAGCTTGATGGTGGACGCTTTGCGACATCTGACTTGAACGATTTGTATCGTCGAGTCATCAACCGGAACAACCGTCTCAAACGTTTGCTCGACCTCGGCGCGCCGAACATCATCGTGCAAAACGAGAAGCGTATGCTTCAAGAAGCGGTTGACGCTCTCATCGACAACGGCCGTCGTGGTCGTCCGGTAACAGGTCCTGGTAACCGTCCGCTTAAATCACTTTCACACATGTTGAAAGGGAAACAAGGTCGTTTCCGTCAAAACCTTCTCGGTAAACGGGTCGACTATTCAGGACGTTCGGTTATCGTCGTAGGTCCGAACTTGAAGATGTATCAGTGTGGTCTTCCAAAAGAGATGGCGCTTGAACTCTTCAAACCGTTCGTGATGAAAGAGCTTGTCGGTCGCGGCATCGCTTCAAACATCAAGAACGCCAAACGCAAAATCGAGAAGATGCAACCTGAAATCTGGGGCGTCCTTGAAGAAGTCATTCGTGAGCATCCGGTCCTCTTGAACCGTGCCCCGACACTTCACCGCCTTGGTATTCAAGCATTCGAACCGATTCTTGTTGAAGGTCGTGCGATTCGCCTTCACCCACTCGTATGTACGGCATACAACGCCGACTTCGATGGTGACCAAATGGCCGTCCACGTTCCGCTCTCTGCAGAAGCACAAGCGGAAGCACGTCTTCTCATGCTCGCTGCGCAGAACATCTTGAACCCGAAAGACGGAAAACCAGTTGTTACACCATCGCAGGATATGGTCCTCGGTAACTACTACATCTCACTTGAACGTGAAGATGCCGTCGGTCAAGGGAAAGTGTTCTCGAACGTCAACGAAGCGTTGATTGCTTACCAAAACGGTTATGTCCACTTGCACTCGCGTGTGGCACTTCCGGCGCGTACGCTCAACAACCCAACGTTCACAGACGAACAGAACGAGAAATTGCTCATTACGACAGTTGGTAAGATGATCTTCAACGAAATCTTGCCAAATACGTTCCCATACTTGAACGAGCCGACGATGGAAAACTTACAGGAAGCAACGCCTGACAAGTACTTCATCGACAAAGGGGCGAACGTTGCGGAAGAAATCGCATCACGTCCAATCATCGACCCGTTCAAAAAAGGTTTCCTTGGAAAAGTCATCGCGGAAGTGTTCCAGAAGTTTGAAACGACGGAAACAAGCCGCATGCTTGACCGGATGAAAGATCTTGGCTTCAAGCACTCGACAAAAGCGGGTGTGACGGTTGGGATTGCCGATATCATCGTACTTCCGGATAAACAGGAAATCCTTGATGAAGCACAAAAACAAGTCGACCAAATCATGAAGTCGTTCCG
Source organism: Exiguobacterium sp. s140 (assembly GCF_018617035.1). GTDB lineage: Bacteria > Bacillota > Bacilli > Exiguobacteriales > Exiguobacteriaceae > Exiguobacterium > Exiguobacterium profundum. The sequence goes on along the minus strand of NZ_JACSJK010000007.1, from coordinate 28,482 downwards.
TCGTGGTCTCATCACTGAAGATGAGCGTTACGAGCGCGTTGTCCGTGCTTGGAACGAAGCGAAGGATGAAATTCAATCTCGATTGATGAAATCCCTCAACCGCCTGAACCCAATCTTCATGATGTCTGACTCAGGTGCCCGTGGTAACGCATCGAACTTTACGCAGCTTGCGGGTATGCGTGGTTTGATGGCCGCTCCATCTGGTCGCATCATCGAACTTCCAATCAAATCGTCATTCCGTGAAGGTCTGACGGTTCAAGAGTACTTCATCTCGACTCACGGGGCTCGTAAAGGTCTTGCCGATACAGCCTTGAAGACAGCCGATTCAGGTTACTTGACGCGTCGTCTCGTTGACGTAGCGCAAGATGTCATCATCCGTGAAGAGGATTGTGGAACAGACCGCGGAATCCGTGTTTCTGCACTCCGCGAAGGTACGGAAGAAATCGAAAGCTTGTACGACCGTCTCGTCGGACGTACATCGTTCGAAACGGTCACACACCCTGAAACGGGCGAAGTGTTGATCGATAAGAACGAATTGATCACAGAAGACATCGCGCGCATCATCGTTGATGCGGGTGTTGAAAAAGTTGAAATCCGTACAGCCTTCACATGTAACACGTCACACGGCGTATGTAAGAAGTGTTACGGACGCAACTTGGCAACTGGATCAAATGTTGAAGTCGGGGAAGCCGTCGGTATCATTGCCGCACAATCAATCGGTGAGCCAGGAACGCAGCTTACAATGCGTACCTTCCACACAGGTGGGGTTGCCGGAGACGATATCACACAAGGTCTTCCACGTATCCAAGAGGTATTCGAAGCCCGTAACCCGAAAGGTCAAGCGGTCATCTCGGAAATCTCTGGTACGGTCATCGACTTCACAGAATCGCGTGACAAGCGTGAACTCACGGTCGAAGGATTCAGTGAGACTCGCTCATACACGATTCCATTCGGAGCGCGTCTCCGCGTTCAAATCGGCGACACAGTAGAAGCCGGTGAAGTCTTCACGGAAGGTTCGATCGATCCGAAAGAATTGCTCGCCGTCCGTGGTGTATCTGGTGTTCAGAACTATCTTCTCCAAGAAGTTCAAAAAGTTTACCGGATGCAAGGGGTAGAAATCGGTGATAAGCACGTTGAGGTCATGGTTCGCCAAATGCTTCGTCGTGTCAAAGTTATCGAATCAGGTGACACACCGCTTCTCCCTGGATCACTCGTCGACATCAGCGTCTTCAAAGAAGCGTGTAAAGATGCGATTCGTGATGGAAAACACCCAGCGACTGCGAAACCAGTCCTTCTCGGGATCACAAAAGCCTCACTTGAGACAGATTCGTTCCTCTCAGCGGCTTCGTTCCAAGAAACGACTCGCGTCTTGACAGATGCAGCAATCAAAGGGAAACGTGACTATCTCCTCGGACTCAAAGAGAACGTCATCATCGGTAAACTCGTTCCAGCTGGTACTGGAATGGCTGTCTACCGTGATGTGGAACTCAAAGAAGATGAGGCGCCAGTTGCGCTCGAAGATACAACTGTCGAGTAAAATACGTCTTGACAGCGCAGGTTGGCGGTGCTACTATGATTTAGTGCCGCCAATCGGTTGTTGTCGATGACAACGATGTCCAGCAGTCGGCAAGCTACTTGGACGTCCATCCGAACTTTCTACGGGAAGGTTTGGCTGCTACAATTGCCACTTTCAAGGTATAACTCACGTTTTTGCGAGGTCATGGAATGCCTACGCCTCGTAAAAACGTTTCGTTATGACCTTAAATGAACCACCCGGGTCGGTGGGACTAGAAAATAGCAACATTCAGGAAGGGAGGATCTTCAAAGATGCCTACTATTAACCAGTTAGTCCGTAAAGGACGTAAATCGAAAGTCGTGAAATCTGACTCTCCAGCACTTAACAAAGGTTACAACAGTTTCATCAAGTCACAAACAAACGTGAGCTCACCACAAAAACGTGGTGTTTGTACACGTGTTGGTACAATGACTCCGAAGAAACCGAACTCGGCGCTTCGTAAGTATGCTCGTGTTCGTTTGACTAACCAAATCGAAGTGACTGCGTACATCCCAGGTATTGGCCACAACCTTCAAGAGCACAGCGTTGTTCTTATCCGTGGAGGACGTGTAAAAGACTTACCAGGGGTACGTTACCACATCGTTCGTGGTGCGCTTGACACTGCAGGTGTTGATGGACGTATGCAAGGCCGTTCTAAATACGGTACGAAACGTCCGAAAGCTGCGAAGAAGTAATTCTCGCCAACTAAACTACAATTGAAATTTTGAAAGGAGGGTACTCGGATGCGTAAAAACCGTGCAGAACGTCGTGACGTTATCGCAGATCCGATCTACAACTCGAAATTGGTAACTCGCCTCATTAACCGTGTCATGTTAGACGGTAAAAAAGGTACAGCTCAAACTATCATTTACAACGCATTTGGCATCATCGCTGAACGCTCAGGCAAAGAGCCTATGGAAGTGTTCGAAGAAGCAATGAACAACATCATGCCTGTACTTGAAGTTAAAGCACGCCGTGTAGGTGGGGCTAACTACCAAGTTCCTGTAGAAGTTCGTCCAGAGCGCCGTACAACACTTGGTCTTCGTTACCTCGTGAACTACGCTCGTCTCCGCAACGAAAAAACGATGGAGCAACGTATCGCGAACGAAATCATGGATGCAGCCAACAACACTGGTGCATCTGTTAAGAAACGCGAAGACATGCATAAGATGGCAGAAGCTAACAAAGCGTTTGCTCACTATCGTTGGTAATTTAATCGTAAAGTCCACTCCGCCAAGCATGGCTTAACGGAGTGGCTTTCGGGTATAATCATATCGTGTGCGCGCACACGAAAATCAAACATGCGGAAGGAGAATACCCAGTATGGCAAGAGAATTCTCCCTAAAGAATACTCGTAACATCGGGATCATGGCTCACATCGATGCCGGTAAAACGACAACAACTGAACGTATTCTTTATTACACAGGTCGTATCCATAAAATTGGTGAAACGCACGAAGGTGCTTCACAAATGGACTGGATGGAGCAGGAGCAAGAGCGTGGAATCACGATCACTTCGGCTGCGACAACTGCACAGTGGAATGGCCACCGTGTAAACATCATCGATACACCTGGACACGTAGACTTCACTGTAGAAGTTGAACGTTCACTCCGTGTACTTGATGGTGCGGTTGCTGTACTTGACGCTCAGTCAGGTGTAGAACCACAAACAGAAACTGTATGGCGTCAAGCGACGACATATGGTGTACCACGTGTCGTATTCGTCAACAAGATGGATAAAATCGGCGCAGACTTCTTGTACTCTGTGAAGACGCTCCACGATCGTCTTCAAGCGAACGCTTACGCGATCCAACTCCCAATCGGAGCAGAGGACGATTTCAAAGGGATCATCGATCTCGTTGAAATGAAGACTTACATGTACAACAACGACCTCGGTACTGACATCGAAGTAACAGATGGCTTCCCAGCTGACATGGCTGACCAAGCTGAAGAACTTCGCGGTCAATTGATCGAAGGTGTTGCTGACTTCAACGAAGAGTTGATGATGAAGTACCTTGAAGGTGAAGAGATTTCAATCGATGAATTGAAAGCTGCAATCCGTCAAGCGACACTTAGCGTTGAATTCTACCCTGTACTCGTTGGTTCTGCCTTCAAGAACAAAGGTGTTCAGCTCATGCTTAACGCCGTTGTTGATTACCTCCCATCACCAGTTGATGTAGAGTCAATCAAAGGGATCAACCTCGATACAGAAGAAGAAATCACACGTGAGCCTTCTGACGAAGCTCCATTCTCAGCACTTGCGTTCAAAGTTATGACTGACCCTTACGTCGGTAAATTGACGTTCTTCCGCGTGTACTCTGGTACAGCTGAAGCGGGATCATACGTGAAGAACTCGACTAAAGGGAAGCGTGAGCGTCTCGGTCGTATCCTTCAAATGCACGCAAACAGCCGTGAAGAGATTCCAATGGTATTCGCTGGTGACATCGCCGCTGCTGTTGGTTTCAAAGACACGACTACTGGTGACACGCTTTGCTCTGAGAAAGATAACATCGTTCTCGAGTCAATGACGTTCCCAGAACCAGTTATCTCGGTTGCAATCGAGCCTAAATCGAAAGCAGACCAAGATAAGATGGGTCAAGCTCTTGCGAAACTCGCAGAAGAAGATCCAACATTCCGCACTGAAACAAACCCTGAGACTGGTCAAACGATCATCTCTGGTATGGGTGAGCTTCACCTTGACATCCTCGTTGACCGTATGCGTCGCGAATTCAAAGTAGAAGCTAACGTTGGTGCACCACAAGTTGCTTACCGTGAAACAATCCGTGGCGCTGCGAAGATCGATTCGAAATTCGTTCGTCAGTCTGGTGGACGCGGTCAGTACGGTCACGTTGTCGTAGAATTCGAGCCGAACGAAGAAGGCGCTGGATTCGAGTTCGAGAACAAGATCGTCGGTGGTGTTGTACCACGTGAATACGTCCCTGCTGTTCAAAACGGGATTGAAGAAGCTCTCGAAAACGGTATCCTCGCTGGTTACCCAGTAGTAGACGTTAAAGCTCGTCTCGTATTCGGTTCGTACCACGATGTCGACTCGAACGAGATGGCGTTTAAAGTTGCTGCTTCGATGGCGGTTAAACAACTTAAGGACCAAGCGAAAGCTGTTATCCTTGAGCCAATGATGCGTGTTGAAGTTGTTATCCCAGAAGAATACATGGGTGACATCATGGGTGACGTCACGTCACGCCGTGGACGCGTAGAAGGTATGGAAGCTCGCGGTAACGCACAAGTCGTTAAAGCGATGATTCCACTTTCAGAAATGTTCGGTTACGCAACATCACTTCGTTCACGTACACAAGGACGCGGAACGTACTCGATGCACTTCGATCACTACGAAGAAGTACCGAAATCAATCGCTGAAGAAATCGTCAAAAAAGCGAACGGCTAATAACGGTTGTATCGCTAGATTGATTGTTGTAAGCTAAGGAGGACGTATGTTAAAAGTAGCCTACGTCTTCCTAGTTAAATAAAACTAATCGTTTAATAGAGGAGGAATCTAGAATGGGTAAAGAAAAATTCGACCGTTCTAAGCCGCACGTTAACGTTGGTACAATTGGCCACGTTGACCACGGTAAAACAACTTTGACTGCAGCAATCTCTGCTGTACTTTCACGTGCACAAGGTAAAACAGCTACTAAGTTCGACCAAATCGATGGTGCTCCAGAAGAGCGCGAGCGCGGTATCACAATCGCAACAGCTCACATCGAGTACGAAACTGACAAGCGTCACTACGCACACGTTGACTGCCCAGGACACGCTGACTATGTTAAAAACATGATCACTGGTGCTGCTCAAATGGACGGCGCGATCCTCGTTGTATCTGCAACAGATGGCCCAATGCCACAAACACGTGAGCACATCCTTCTTTCACGTCAAGTAGGTGTTCCTTACATCGTAGTATTCATGAACAAAGTTGACATGGTAGACGACGAAGAGCTTCTCGAACTCGTTGAAATGGAAATCCGTGAACTTCTTTCTGAATACGACTTCCCAGGCGACGACCTCCCTGTAATCAAAGGTTCTGCACTTGGCGCACTTAACGGTGAAGCTCAGTGGGAAGAAAAAGTTATGGAACTCATGAACGCTGTTGATGAGTACATCCCAGAACCAGTTCGTGACACTGAAAAAGACTTCATGATGCCTGTTGAGGACGTATTCTCAATCACTGGTCGTGGTACTGTAGCGACTGGTCGTGTTGAGCGTGGTGTTCTCCGCGTCAACGACGAGATCGAAATCGTTGGTCTTACAGAAGAAACGAAGAAAACTGTATGTACTGGTGTAGAGATGTTCCGTAAGCTTCTTGACTATGCTGAAGCTGGCGACAACATCGGTGCACTTCTCCGTGGTGTATCACGTGACGACATCGAGCGTGGACAAGTACTTGCTAAGCCAGGTTCAATCACACCACACTCTAAATTCAAAGCATCAATCTACGTTCTTTCTAAAGAAGAGGGTGGCCGTCACACGCCATTCTTCGCGAACTACCGTCCGCAGTTCTACTTCCGTACAACTGACGTAACAGGTATCGTTCACCTTCCAGAAGGTACTGAAATGGTAATGCCAGGAGACAACATCGAGTTGACGATCGAATTGATTTCTACAATCGCGATCGAAGACGGTACACGTTTCTCTATCCGTGAGGGTGGCCGTACTGTAGGTGCTGGTTCAGTAACAGAAATCATCGAGTAATCGATTGATTCAACTGAACAACATTAAGCAGTCCGCAATATGCGGGCTGCTTTTTTGTGTTTCCATCACAACATGGTAAGATGAGGCATACGAGAAAGGAGTGGCGTCATGCTGAAGCAACTAGAGACTATTTGTCGCTTGAATGGGATTGAGTATCGCATTGGCGGTTCTGAGCTGTTGAAGCATCATGGCATCGTCGAGGTAACGAATGACATCGATGTTTTTGTTGAACCGGACCAGTTTGAAAAAATCGATCGTGTACTTAGTCGTGCTGGGGAGAAGAAACCATCAGATCCTCACGACGCATACGTAACGACCTACTTTGGAGAGTATATATTCGAGGGAACAGATGTGGACGTCATGTCTAGTTTCCGAATGAAGTGTACCGACGGAATCTATACGCATCCTTTCATTGAACCAGATGGACAATGGATGCACCTAGAAGAGTGGGTCGTCCTTTACACGGTCATCGGACGAGAGGATAAATTAGCGTCATTGCTCCGCTATTTCAAGACGCACAGTGTTAATGAAGGAATTGTTCAAGACTGTTTAAAACGAGCGCCACAATCGGTCATAGAAGGGGTGACAGAGCGTTTTGGAGAGGTGATGAAACGCTAGGTCGAGTTGACATGGGAGTTCGTTTGAAAAATAGTTCAATAAAAGAATGAATTTTTGCTTGCAAAAGCTCGCGAATCTTGTTACATTAGGGAACGTTGAGCAACTCATCAGACAACCAGCAACTTCAAAAATCTAATCTTGCATTCCATGACTAGATTAGATATAATGATTAAGTGTTTGTGCGAGTGGTGAGAGACTTTACAGCAGAAAACGGGTCCAATCGTTGATTTGCAATGATCGGATGCCTCTGCTGACACAAGCACGCTGCGTTGAAGCGGGAGGTTATGACACGCCAGGCAGCATTGCCATGGCCGGTGTGGAAATTTCCGCGGAGAATTGTCTATTTTTAAAGTAGGCGACAAAGGAGGGAAACAAACATGGCAAATGAAAAAATTCGTATTCGTTTAAAAGCATATGACCATCGCGTTCTCGATCAATCAGCTGAGAAGATCGTTGACACTGCGAAGCGTTCAGGTGCAAAGGTATCGGGTCCAATCCCGCTCCCAACTGAAAAATCGGTTTACACGATTCTTCGTGCGGTTCACAAGTACAAAGATGCTCGTGAGCAGTTCGAAATGCGTACACACAAACGCTTGATCGACATCGTAAACCCAACACCGAAAACAGTCGATTCGCTTATGCGTCTCGAGTTACCATCAGGTGTAGACATCGAAATCAAACTTTAATTCTTCATATAGTAGATACTAGCCAGAAGAGACAATTAATTATTAACAGGAGGTGTATCTCATGGCTAAAGGAATCTTAGGAACAAAACTTGGTATGACTCAAATCTTCAACGAAGCAGGCGAAGTTGTACCAGTAACAGTAGTTGCTGTAGAAGGTAACGTCGTTCTTCAACTTAAAACAGTTGACACAGACGGTTACGAAGCAGTTCAACTTGGTTTCGGAGACATCAAAGAATCACGTCAAAACAAACCATCAAAAGGTCACGCTGCGAAAGCAAACGCGACACCTAAGCGCTTCATCAAAGAAGTTCGTACTTCAGTAGAAGGATACGAAATCGGTCAAGAGATTAAGGCAGACATTTTCGCTGCAGGTGAATTAGTAGACGTAACAGGTACATCGAAAGGTAAAGGATTCCAAGGTGCGATCAAGCGTCACGGACAATCACGTGGACCAATGGCTCACGGTTCGCGCTACCACCGTCGTCCTGGTTCGATGGGTCCTGTCGCTCCTAACCGCGTATTTAAAGGGAAACTTCTTCCTGGTCAAATGGGTGGAGAGCGTAAAACAATTCAAAACCTTGAAGTCGTTAAAGTTGATGTGGAACGTGGCCTTCTCCTCGTGAAAGGTGCTATCCCAGGCGCTCGTAAATCGAACGTCATCATCAAATCAGCGGTCAAAGGTAACTAATTAACTGCACGGAAAGGAGGAATTACGAATGCCTAAAGTAGCTTTGCTTAACCAATCAGGTTCACAAGTTGGCGAAATCGAATTGGCAGAAGCCATCTTCGGAATCGAGCCAAACGAATCAGTACTTTACGACGCAATCGTCATGCAACAAGCATCACGCCGTCAAGGTACTCACGATACGAAAGGTCGCTCGGAAGTACGCGGTGGCGGCCGTAAACCATGGAAACAAAAGGGAACTGGTCGTGCGCGCCAAGGTTCTATCCGCTCACCACAATGGGTTGGTGGTGGTACAGTCTTCGGTCCAACACCACGTTCATACTCTTACAAACTTCCTAAGAAGGTTCGTCGTTTAGCACTTCTCTCGGCTCTTTCGTCGAAAGTACAAAACAACGAATTCATCGTCCTCGAAGGCCTTGCTTTCGATGCACCAAAAACAAAAGATATGGCTGCTGTACTCAACAGCTTATCAGTAGAACGTAAGGCTCTTGTAGTCACAGCGGACTACAATGAGACTATCGCTCTCGCAGCTCGTAACATCCCAGGAGTGACTGTGATCGACGCAGCAGGCGTAAACGTTCTTGACCTCGTTGCTAACGACAAAGTCATCTTCACTAAAGATGCGGTTGCGAAGGTAGAGGAGGTGCTTGCATAATGGCTCAAGCATACGATATCATCAAACGTCCGATCATCACTGAGCGTTCAGTTAGCCTCATGGAAGCTAACAAATACGTTTTCGAAATCGACGTAAAAGCGACTAAATCGCAAGTGAAACACGCTATCGAAACAATCTTCAACGTGAAAGTTGCTTCGGTAAACACAATGAACTACAAACCGAAAGCGAAACGTGTCGGTCGTCACTCTGGTTACACAGCTCGTCGTAAAAAAGCGATCGTAACCCTTGCTGAAGGCAACACAATCGACTTCCTCGGTTAATTAACTACCTTAGAAGAAAAGGAGGGAATCCTCGATGGCAATCAAAAAGTTTAAGCCGACCACTAACGGTCGTCGTAACATGACATCTCTCGACTTTGCAGAGATCACAACGAATCGCCCTGAAAAATCGTTAACTGAAAAGCTTTCGAAAAAAGGCGGACGTAACAACCAAGGTCGCTTGACTGTTCGTCACCAAGGTGGCGGTCACAAGCGTAAATACCGTATCATCGATTTCAAACGTAACAAAGATGGCGTTGCAGGACGCGTAGCAACGATCGAATACGATCCAAACCGTTCAGCAAACATCGCACTCATCAACTATGTAGATGGTGAGAAACGTTACATCCTCGCTCCTAAGGGCATCAAAGTAGGCATGGAAATCATGTCTGGTCCTGAAGCGGATATCAAAGTGGGGAACGCTCTTCCACTCGTAAACATCCCTGTCGGTACAACAATCCACAACATCGAGCTTAAGCCTGGTAAAGGCGGTCAGCTAGTTCGTGCGGCTGGTGCATCGGCACAAATCCAAGGACGTGACGGCAAGTACGTCATCGTTCGTCTTCAATCAGGTGAATCACGCTTGTTCCTCGGCACTTGCCGCGCGACAATCGGTTCAGTTGGTAACGAAGAACACGAACTCGTAAACATCGGTAAAGCAGGACGTTCACGTTGGTTAGGCAAACGCCCAACAGTACGTGGTTCTGTAATGAACCCGGTTGATCACCCACACGGTGGTGGTGAAGGTCGTGCGCCAATCGGTCGTTCGGGCCCACTTACTCCTTGGGGTAAACCAGCTCTTGGTCTTAAGACTCGTAAGAAAAACAAATCGAGCGACATGTACATCCTTCGTCGCCGTAAGAAATAATTACTACATGATTCTCGGGCGGTTCGAAAGGGCCGTTCCCGAATCATTCCAAAGGGAGGTTCTAACATGGGTCGCAGCTTGAAAAAAGGTCCATTCGCAGATCACCACTTACTCGCTAAAGTTGACAAACTCAACGAATCTGGTGAGAAGCAAGTCATCAAAACTTGGTCACGTCGCTCGACGATCTTCCCAGAATTCATGGGTCACACGTTCGGTGTGCACGATGGTCGTAAACACGTACCAGTATTCGTGACAGAAGACATGGTTGGTCACAAACTTGGTGAATTCGCTCCAACACGCACTTACAAAGGTCACGGATCAGACAAGAAAACGAAACGGTAATTTGAGGGGAGGTCAAATCCATGCAAGCTAAAGCATCAGCTAATATGGTCCGTCTTGCTCCTCGCAAAGCACGTCTCGTTGTAGACTTAATTCGCGGGAAACAAGTCGGCGAAGCGCTCTCTGTCCTTGCTCACACGAACAAGGCAGCATCGCCAGTCGTTGAAAAAGTATTAAAATCAGCGATTGCTAACGCAGAGCACAACTACGATATGAACATTGAGAACCTCGTTGTAACAGAAGCTTACGTAAACGAAGGTCCAACACTCAAACGCTTCCGCCCACGTGCGATGGGTCGCGCAAGCCGTATTAACAAACGCACAAGCCACATCCACATCGTGGTAACTGAGAAATAAGGAGGGATATGTAGTGGGTCAAAAGGTAAATCCGCACGGTCTTCGCGTTGGTGTTATCAAAGACTGGGATTCGCGTTGGTACGCTGAGAAAGACTACGCTGATCTCCTTCATGAAGACTTCGTTATTCGTGAATACATCGAAAACAAAATGAAGGATGCTAGTGTTTCTAAAGTTGAAATCGAACGCGCTGCAAACCGCGTGAACATTTCGCTTCACACTGCGAAGCCAGGTATGGTAATCGGTAAAGGTGGTTCTGAAATCGAATCACTCCGTAAACACATTACAAAAATCGCTGACGGAAAACGCGTTCACATCAACGTTGTTGAAGTGAAAAACGCTGACGCTGTTGCGAAGCTTGTAGCAGAAAACATTGCTCGTCAATTGGAAGGTCGCGTATCATTCCGTCGTGCAATGAAACAATCTATTCAACGTTCGATGCGTACTGGCATCAAAGGGATCAAAACAGAAGTTTCTGGTCGTCTTGGTGGCGCTGATATCGCTCGTTCAGAGAAGTACTCGGAAGGAACAGTTCCACTTCACACACTCCGTGCCGACATCGACTACGGAACAGCTGAAGCTGACACAACTTACGGTAAAATCGGCGTAAAAGTTTGGTTATACCACGGTGAAGTTCTTCCAACAAAAAACAACACAGCGAAAAACGCTGAATAATAAACACTCTTTCAGGAAGGAGGCAACACACTATGTTGTTACCTAAACGCGTGAAATATCGTCGTGTACACCGTGGTAAAATGCGCGGGAACGCTAAACGCGGCACAACTGTACACTTCGGTGAGTTCGGTCTCCAAGCTCTCGAAGCGAGCTGGATTACAAACCGTCAAATCGAATCAGCACGTATTGCAATGACACGTTATATGAAACGTGGTGGTAAAGTGTGGATCAAGATCTTCCCACACAAGCCGTACACTAAAAAGCCTCTCGAAGTCCGAATGGGTTCGGGTAAAGGTGCTCCAGAAGGCTGGGTAGCTGTAGTTAAGCCTGGCAAAGTAATGTTCGAAATCGCAGGTGTATCTGAGGAAGTGGCACGTGAGGCACTTCGTCTTGCATCGCACAAACTTCCAGTAAAATGTAAGTTCGTGAAACGTGAAGAAAATGGTGGTGATACGAATGAAAGCAACTGATCTCCGTCAATCAACAACTGAAGAGCTCAACGGTAAAGTGGGCGAGTGGAAAGAAGAACTCTTTAACCTTCGCTTCCAACTTGCTACAGGTCAGCTTGAGAATCCTGCTCGTATCCGTGAAGTACGCAAGTCGATTGCGCGTGCTAAAACGATTCTTCGTGAACGCGAACTCGGCATCAACAACGGCTAATTACATCGGATTCTTGAGAGGAGGTAACACTCATGGAACGCAACAACCGTAAAGTGTTCACTGGTCGCGTCGTGTCTGACAAAATGGACAAAACGATCGTCGTCGCAGTAGAAACAAAGGTTCGTCATAAACTTTATGGCAAACGTGTAAACTACACGAAGAAATATAAAGCACACGATGAGAACAACGTCGCTAAAGTGGGCGATATCGTTCGCATCGCGGAAACACGTCCTCTTTCTAAAGACAAACGTTTCCGTCTTGTAACAGTAGTAGAAGAATCAGTAATCATCTAATAACAGTTCGGATTTATTAAACATCCGGAGGGAGGTACACTCGCATGATTCAACAAGAATCTCGCTTGAAAGTAGCAGACAACTCTGGCGCGCGTGAACTGTTGACAATTAAAGTTCTCGGTGGTTCTGGTCGTAAGACTGCAAACATCGGTGACATCATCGTCGCAACGGTAAAACAAGCAACACCAGGTGGCGTTGTTAAAAAAGGTGACGTTGTCAGAGCAGTTGTCGTTCGTACAAAACGCGGCGCTCGTCGTAAAGATGGTTCGTACATCCGTTTCGATGAGAACGCAGCAGTCATTATCAAAGATGACAAGAGCCCACGCGGCACACGGATCTTCGGGCCAGTTGCACGTGAACTTCGTGAAAAAGAATTCATGAAGATCGTTTCGTTGGCACCGGAAGTACTTTAATTTCCAATTTCAATCCTATAAGGAGGTGCGCAAACGATGCATGTTAAAAAAGGCGATACAGTCCAGGTAATGTCTGGTAAAGATAAAGGCAAGCAAGGGGTTATCCTCAAAGCTATGCCAAGCAAAAACCGCGTAGTGGTTGAAGGCGTAAACGTGATGAAAAAACACGCGAAACCTTCACAAGCGAATCCACAAGGCGGGATCCTTGAGATCGAAGCACCAATTCACGTCTCGAACGTAATGCCACTCGACCCTAAAACTGGCAAACCAACTCGTGTTGGTTTCAAAGTAGTCGATGGTAAAAAAGTTCGTGTCGCGAAATCGGGCGAATCACTCGATAAATAAGAAGAACGTGACGAAAGGAGGTCCATTCGACTATGAACCGTTTGCAAGAGAAGTATAAAAGCGACATCGTGAAAGCGATGATGGATAAATTCAACTATGACTCGGTCATGCAAGTACCGAAAGTCGAAAAGATTGTCATCAACATGGGTGTAGGTGACGCTGTTTCGAACTCGAAAGCACTTGATATGGCAGTTGAAGAATTAACAATTCTTTCAGGTCAAAAACCACTCGTAACGAAAGCGAAGAAATCAATCGCTGGTTTCAAACTTCGTGAAGGTATGCCAATCGGTGCGAAGGTTACACTTCGTGGCGAGCGCATGTACGATTTCCTCGACAAATTGGTAACTGTTTCACTTCCACGTGTACGTGACTTCCGCGGTGTATCGAAGAAAGCATTCGACGGACGCGGTAACTACACGCTTGGCGTGAAAGAGCAACTTATTTTCCCTGAGATCGATTACGATAAAGTATCTAAAGTACGCGGTATGGACATCGTTGTTGTTACAACAGCAAACACAGACGAAGAAGCACGTGAATTGCTCACACTTCTCGGTATGCCATTCCAAAAATAATCTAGAGGGAGGTCGACAACATGGCTAAAAAGTCAATGGTGAATCGCGAACTTAAACGCGAGAAACTCGTTGCCCAGTACGCTGAAAAGCGTGCGAAGTTGAAAGCTGAAGGCGATTATATCGGACTCAGCAAATTGCCACGTAACTCGTCACCTGTACGCTTGCACAACCGTTGCAGCATCACAGGTCGTCCGCATGGTTACATGGGTAAATTCGGGATCAGCCGTATCAAGTTCCGTGATCTTGCATACAAAGGTCAAATCCCTGGTGTTAAAAAAGCAAGCTGGTAATCCACTAACAGTGTGAAAGGAGGTACATCGCATGGTAATGACAGACCCTATTGCAGATATGCTTACACGTATCCGTAACGCTAACATGGTTCGCCATGAAAAAATGGAGCTTCCAGCTTCGAACATTAAACGTGAGATCGCTGAAATCCTTAAGCGTGAAGGTTTCATTCGCGATGTTGAATATATCGAGGACGCTAAACAAGGTACACTTCGTCTTTTCCTTAAATATGGAGCAAGCAACGAACGTGTAATCACTGGTCTCAAACGTATTTCGAAACCAGGTCTTCGCGTATACGCAAAAGCTGATGAAGTACCTAAAGTACTCGGAGGACTCGGAATCGCAGTTCTTTCGACATCTAAAGGTCTTATGACTGATAAAGAAGCTCGCCAACAACAAGTCGGCGGCGAAGTGATCGCCTACATCTGGTAAGTCACTTTTCTAACAAGAACGGAGGTGTAATCAATGTCACGTATTGGTAAAAAACCAGTTACGATTCCTGCTGGCGTTACTGTAACAGTTGCTAATGACAACACGGTCACAGTAAAAGGTGCTAAAGGTGAACTTTCGCTTTCAGCTAACCCGGCATTGGAAATCAAAGTTGAAGAGAACGAATTGACGGTTGTTCGTCCAGACGAATCGAAAGAAAGCCGCACAATTCACGGTACGACACGTGCCCTTATTGCCAACATGGTACAAGGTGTGTCGAACGGATTCCAAAAAACACTTGAGATCTCGGGGGTTGGTTACCGTGCTACGAAGCAAGGTAACAAACTCGTCCTCAACCTCGGCTACTCGCACCCAATCGAGTACGTTGCTGAGGAAGGTATCGAAATCGAAGTTCCTTCAAACACGCAAATCATCGTAAAAGGGATTAACAAAGAGCGCGTCGGTCACGTTGCTGCTCAAATCCGCTCGTACCGTGCTCCAGAACCTTACAAAGGTAAAGGTGTTCGTTACTCTGATGAACGTATTCGCCGTAAAGAAGGTAAGACTGGTAAGTAATTCGTCACGAAATGAACGGAAAGGAGTGGCATAAATGATCACAAAGGCAGATAAAAATGCAGTTCGTAAAAAACGTCATGCTCGCGTACGTCGTACGATCACGGGGACAGCAGCTCGTCCACGTTTGAACGTATTCCGTTCGAGCAAGCACATTTACGTTCAACTTATCGATGACGCGGCACAAACAACGCTTGTGTCTGCATCTTCGAAAGATAAAGCTCTCGATCTTACAAATGGCGGTAACGTTGAAGCAGCGAAAGCTGTTGGTAAACTTGCTGCAGAACGTGCACTCGAGAAAGGTATCGACACAGTTGTGTTCGACCGTGGTGGATACCTCTATCATGGCCGCGTCAAAGCTGTTGCAGAAGCAGCTCGTGAAGCAGGTCTTAAATTCTAATAAAAAGGAGGGGACACTCGATGCGCCAGTTAGACGTTAACATGGAACAACTTGAAGAACGCGTTGTTACCGTAAACCGCGTCGCGAAAGTCGTAAAAGGTGGCCGCCGCTTCCGTTTTGCTGCTCTCGTAGTCGTAGGTGACAAAAATGGTCACGTCGGTTTCGGTACAGGTAAGGCACAAGAGGTGCCAGAAGCGATTCGCAAGGCTATTGAAGCCGCTAAGAAAAACATGGTACAAGTACCTATGGTTGGTACAACAATTCCACACGAAATCACAGGAGTATTCGGAGCAGGTCGTGTATTCATGAAACCAGCTTCTGAAGGTACTGGGGTTATCGCTGGTGGTCCAGTTCGTGCGGTGCTCGAACTTGCAGGTGTAGGTGACATCCTTTCGAAATCGTTAGGTTCAAACACACCGATCAACATCGTCCGTGCGACGGTACAGGGCTTGACTGAGCTCAAAAAAGCAGAGGAAGTTGCTAAACTACGTGGTAAAAGCGTAGAAGAACTTCTTAACTAAGGGAGGGAACTAGACATGGCGAAACTCGCAATCACCCTCACACGCAGCACAATTGGTCGTCCGGAAGGTCAGCGTGTTACTGTACGTACACTCGGTCTTCGCAAAATGCATCAAACGGTCGTTGTCCCAGACAACGTCGCGATGCGCGGTATGATCAACAAAGTGTCGCACCTTGTGACTGTAAAAGAAATCAACGAATAATAAAGATTTTAATAAATAAGGAGGTGCCACTATGAAACTCCATGAATTGAAGCCAACTCCAGGTTCACGTCACGAACGTAACCGTGTCGGTCGCGGTATGGCGACTGGTAACGGTAAAACTTCTGGTCGTGGACACAAAGGTCAAAAAGCTCGTTCGGGCGGTGGCGTTCGTCCAGGATTTGAAGGTGGACAAAACCCACTTTACCGTCGTCTTCCAAAACGCGGTTTCAACAACCCAACTCGTAAAGAGTACGCGGTTGTTTCCCTAGACACGCTTAACCGTTTCGAAGCAGGTACTGAAGTTACTCCAGAACTCTTAATCGAGACTGGTGTTGTCAGCTCTGCTAAAGACGGAATCAAGGTCCTTGCTAACGGCAAGCTTGAAACTAAATTGACTGTAAAAGCCAACAAGTTCTCGGGTGCAGCGAAAGAAGCAATCGAAGCAGCTGGCGGTACAGTTGAGGTGATCTGATGTTTCAGACGATCTCCAATATGTGGCGCGTGAAAGATATTCGACAGCGTATTCTCTTCACACTCGCAATCATCATCATTTTCCGCATCGGGGCTCATATCCCGGTGCCGATGGTGAATACGGATGTGTTGCGTTTTGACTCAGGAGGTCTTCTTGACTTCTTGAACTTGTTTGGAGGAAATGCTTTACAGAACTTCTCCTTGTTCGCAATGGGGATCATGCCGTACATTACGGCATCGATCGTTGTGCAACTTTTACAAATGGACGTCGTTCCAAAGTTTGCCGAATGGGCTAAACAAGGAGAGGCGGGCCGTAAAAAGTTAGCGACGGTCACGCGCTATGGGACGATCATCTTAGGCTTTGTCCAAGCGACTTCATTGTCGTTTGGATTTAACCGCCTCTACCCAGGTCTCGTAGATGAGACGTGGGGAACGGCAACTTACTTTGTGATCGCGATTGTACTCACTGCGGGTACAGCGTTCTTGATGTTCCTTGGTGAAATGACAACGGAGAAAGGTGTTGGGAATGGTATTTCCATCATTATCTTCGCCGGTATCGTCGCCGGGTTCCCAAGAATCTTCACGCAGATTTATGAAACAAAACTCCAAAACGCTGGAGATGCATTGTTCATTAATATCGTTTACTTGGTTGTATTGGCACTTGTTATTTTGGCTGTGACGGTTGGGATCATTTATGTTCAACAAGCGGCACGCAAAATTCCAATCCAATATGCAAAACGCACGGCGAACCGTACCCCAGTGGGCGGTCAGTCAACGCACTTGCCAATCAAACTAAACGCAGCAGGTGTTATCCCGGTTATCTTCGCGATTTCCTTCATGGTAACACCACCAACTGTTGCAAGCTTCATTGCTTCGCCGGAGACAACGCAAAAATTACAGACGTACTTTGACACGACGGCGCCAATCGGAATGTCGATTTACGTTGCGTTAATCATTGCGTTTGCCTACTTCTATACATTTATTCAGGTCAACCCTGAGCAAATGGCAGAAAACCTGCAGAAGCAAGGTGGTTATATTCCTGGGATTCGTCCTGGGGCGCAAACAGAACAGTACATCACGAAGTTGCTGTATCGATTGACTTTCTTCGGAGCGATCTTCTTATCGCTCGTGGCGATCATGCCGACAATCTTCATTAAGCTTGCCGGTCTTCCAACTTCCGTTCAAATCGGAGGAACGAGCTTGTTGATCGTCATCGGGGTAGCCCTCGAAACGATGAAACAAATCGAAAGTCAACTTGTAAAACGACACTATAAAGGCTTTATCCGTTAAAGCGGAAGGAAGGGTTGACCCTTCCTTCCTGTCGTGTTTACAAGCCCTTCGTGAAAATCAAAACTGGAGGCTAACCGAGATGAATCTAGTACTCATGGGCTTACCGGGTGCTGGGAAAGGGACTCAAGCGGCTAAAATCGTAGAAGAGTACCAAATCCCTCACATTTCGACAGGCGACATGTTTCGTGCGGCAATCAAAGGCGGAACGCCACTCGGTAAAGAAGCCAAGTCATTCATGGATAAAGGTGAACTCGTACCGGACGAGGTAACAATCGGAATCGTACGTGAACGTCTTAGCCAAGATGACACAGAAAAAGGTTTCTTACTCGATGGATTCCCGCGTACTGTTGCTCAAGCAGAGGCACTCGAAAGTTTGCTTAAAGATTTGGGGAAACAGATTGACCACGTCGTCAACATCGATGTGGATGCGGAAATTCTCGTTCCACGCTTGACAGGTCGTTGGATCTGCCCAACGTGTGGTGCGACATATCACGTGATCTTCAACCCACCAAAAGTGGAAGGCATCTGTGATGTGGATGGGTCGGCGCTCATGCAACGTGAAGACGATAAAGAGGAAACGGTTCGCCGTCGCCTTGACGTCAACATCGAGCAATCGAAACCACTCATTGACTTTTACGCTGAAAAAGGGTATCTTCGTACATTGGATGGAGATCGTCCAATCGATGTCGTATATGCCGATGTCAAAGCATTACTCGGTGATACTGAATGATCATCACGAAGACGCCTCGTGAAATTGCGATTATGCGTGAGGCTGGGCAAATTGTTGCTCGAACGCACCAGGTGCTCAAACAGCACATTAAACCAGGAATCACGACGCTTGAGCTCGACCGGATTGCGGAAGATTACATTCGCAGCCAAGGTGCGACGCCATCGTTCAAAGGCTATAACGGTTTTACCGGTAGTGTTTGCGCTTCGGTGAACGAAGAGCTTGTTCATGGCATTCCAGGAAAACGGGTATTGAAAGATGGAGATATTATCTCAATCGACATCGGTGCCTACTATAATGGATACCATGGAGATTCCGCTTGGACTTATCCAGTGGGAACAATCTCAGAAGAGACACAGCGGCTACTTGACGTAACCGAAGAAAGTCTGTATAAAGGATTGGAGCACGCCAAGGCTGGAGGGCGATTGACAGATATTTCGCATGCGATTCAAGCATATGTTGAATCACATGACTTTTCTGTCGTCCGCGAATACGTCGGTCATGGTGTTGGACAAAATTTGCATGAAGAACCGCAAATTCCACACTATGGTCCACCGGGGAAAGGGCCGCGCCTGAAGACTGGGATGACGTTAGCCATTGAACCAATGGTTAATGCTGGTCAACGCTATGTTCGAACACTGGCTGATAACTGGACAGTTGTCACCGTGGACGGTAGCATGTGCGCCCACTTTGAGCACACCATCGCCATCACAGACGATGGATACGAGATTTTAACGAAACTCGATTCCGGTGAATGAGGCTCTATTGTTTCATACTGATCCGTTCTGGATCCTTCTCTCACAGTAGATGGCAATAGATCGTCTGTGCTCCTAAAGATTTTCATATAGAAAGGGGAATAAATGATGGCGAAACAAGATGTCATTGAAGTGGAAGGCACTGTTGTCGAACCACTTCCGAACGCAATGTTTAAAGTGGAGTTAGAAAACGGCCACACGGTGCTCGCGCACGTCTCAGGGAAAATTCGGATGCACTACATTCGGATCCTTCCAGGTGACCGCGTAACTGTTGAGTTGTCTCCATACGACTTGACTCGCGGGCGGATTACGTACCGTTATAAGTAACTCCGATTTTTCCAGGAGGAGGGTATACTCATGAAAGTAAGACCGTCGGTAAAACCGATTTGCGAAAAATGTAAAGTTATTCGCCGTAAGGGTAAAGTAATGGTAATTTGCGAAAACCCGAAACACAAACAAAAACAAGGTTAATTTCAGAGGAGGTGCACACATGGCACGTATTGCTGGTGTAGATATTCCACGCGAAAAACGTATCGTTATTTCGCTCACATACATCTATGGTATTGGTAAAACAAAAGCACAAGAAATTTTGAAGGCTGCTAACGTATCTGAAGAGACACGCACACGCGACCTTACTGAAGATGAACTCAACCGTATCCGTGAAGCAATTGACGGAATCAAAGTTGAAGGTGACCTTCGTCGTGAAGTTTCACTTAACATCAAACGTTTGATCGAGATCGGCGCATACCGCGGTATCCGTCATCGCCGTAGTCTCCCTGTTCGCGGTCAAAACACGAAGAACAACTCGCGTACTCGTAAAGGCCCACGCCGTACAGTAGCGAACAAGAAGAAGTAAAGGAGGGAATTGAACAATGGCGAAACGTAAGCAAAACGTACGTTCTAAACGTAAAGTTAAAAAACATGTTGAAGTCGGTGTGGTACACATCCGTTCTACATTCAACAACACAATTATCACAATCACTGATACGCAAGGTAACGCGATCTCATGGGCTACTTCTGGTAACCTTGGATTTAAAGGATCACGTAAATCGACTCCGTTCGCAGCGCAAATGGCTGCTGAAACTGCAGCGAAAGTTGCAATGGACAACGGTATGCGTACAGTAGAAGTTAACGTTAAAGGTCCTGGTGCTGGACGTGAAGCGGCTATCCGTGCGCTCCAAGCTACTGGTCTCGAAGTTACTGCAATCCGTGACGTAACTCCAGTTCCGCACAACGGTTGCCGCCCTCCAAAACGTCGCCGCGTATAATCGCTTGAGCGTGTGAGGGGTTTACCTAGCACGACAGCTTATACTTTAGCAGCTCAAACTGCACGGCAGGATATACTCAAGGAGGGGTTCAGATGATCGAGATTGAAAAACCAAAGATCGAAACGGTCGAAATCAGCGAGGACGCTACGTTTGGTAAATTCGTAGTAGAACCGCTTGAACGTGGATATGGCACTACTCTCGGTAACTCACTACGTCGAATTCTATTGTCATCGCTCCCAGGTGCAGCGGTAACAGCGGTTCAAATCGATGGCGTGCTTCACGAGTTCTCTACGATTGACGGTGTTGTCGAAGACGTCACTCAAATCGTACTCAACCTCAAGAAGTTGGCACTTAAAGTGTACTCGGAAGAAGAGAAAACGCTTGAGATTAACGTTTCAAGTGCCGGTGCTGTCACTGCGGCAGACATTACCCATGATAGCGACGTTGAAATCTTGAATCCTGAGCTCCACATCGCGACTCTCGCTGACAATGCGACGCTTCGCATGCGTTTGACTGCTCGCCGTGGTCGTGGTTACGTCCAGGCAGAAGATAACAAACGTGATGATATGCCGATTGGGGTCATTCCAATCGATTCGATCTATACACCGATTCAACGCGTGAACTACGAAGTAGATAAAACACGTGTCGGTCAAGACGCTAGCTTTGATAAGCTTTTGTTAGACGTGTGGACAGATGGTTCAATTCGTCCGGAAGAAGCTGTATCATTAGGGGCTAAAATTTTGACTGAACACTTGAACATCTTCGTTGGTTTGACAGATGAGGCTCTCAACGCAGAAATTATGGTCGAGAAAGAAGAAGACCAAAAAGAAAAAGTACTCGAAATGACGATTGAAGAACTCGATCTCTCAGTTCGTTCGTACAACTGCTTGAAGCGCGCTGGCATCAACACTGTTCAAGAACTCGCAAACAAATCAGAGGAAGAGATGATGAAAGTTCGTAACCTCGGACGTAAATCACTCGAAGAAGTTCAACACAAGTTGGACGAACTCGGTTTGGGCTTGCGTAAAGAAGACTAAGTTCAACCGAAGGAGGGAAATGTAATGGCTTATTCGAAACTTGGCCGTACAAGCTCGCAACGCAAGGCGCTTTTGCGTGATCTTGCAACTGACCTAATCATCAACGAGCGCATTCAAACAACTGAACAAAAAGCGAAAGAACTTCGCCCAGTCGTTGAAAAATTGATCACTCTTGGGAAACGTGGCGATCTTCATGCCCGTCGTCAAGTAGCTTCATTCGTTCGCAAGGAGAACGCTGGAGAAAAAGACGCAATCCAAAAATTGTTCGAAGACGTGGCACCACGCTACGCTGAACGTCAAGGTGGATACACGCGCATCATGAAAGTCGGCCCACGCCGCGGTGATGGTGCAGAAGTTGTAATCATCGAACTCGTCTAATTCATTAGGCAGTCAACAGGGCATGCGGTGACGTATTGCCCTGTTTCCACATCAGAAAGGAGTCGACCTATGGAATCACAAATTATGGTACGAGATGTCGTATTTCATTACCCTGGACAGTCTGAGCCGGCGCTTAACGGCCTATCGCTCGATGTATATAAAGGGGAATGGCTTGCGATTGTCGGCCATAATGGTTCTGGCAAGTCGACACTGACGAAGTTGTGGAACGGACTTCTCATTCCTGAACAGGGGGAAGTTCGCGTAGAGACACTCGATCCGTCGAACGCCGCAGACGTGTGGGACGTTCGAACGCGGATCGGGGTCGTCTTTCAAAATCCCGACAATCAATTTGTCGGGGCGACCGTGCGCGATGATGTGGCATTTTCTCTCGAAAACATGGGACTTCCACGTCAAGAAATGGTTCGTCGAATTGATGACAGTCTAGCGCGCGTTGGATTATCGGAACTAGCGGACCGTGAACCGCATCAGTTATCCGGTGGACAAAAGCAGCGCGTTGCGATAGCTGCGGCTCTCGCAATGCGCCCGCGTGTCCTCGTGCTCGATGAAGCGACCTCCATGCTCGACCCAATCGGGCGACAAGAGGTATTACAAACGGTACGACAGCTCGTCTCGGAAGGGATGACCGTTGTCGCCATTACACACGAGCTCGACGAAGTGTTGTTTGCTGACCGTATCATTGCATTGTCGAAAGGCAAGATTGCGATGACCGGCACACCTGAAGACGTGTTTCAACATCCAGATACGCTTCGTGACATTCAACTAGATGTCCCGTTTATCGTTCGGATGCAACTCGAACTGAAGGCACGTGGCATTCCACTCGATCGTCTGATGCTACAACATTCGGAGTTGGTGAACCATCTATGCCGATACGCATTGAAGAAGTAACATATCAATACCAAATGAATACTCCGTTTGAACGAACCGCGCTGCGCGATGTGAATGTAACCATTCCGTCGGGAGCGCTTGTTGCGTTTCTTGGGCATACTGGCTCAGGGAAATCGACACTCGTTCAACATATGAACGGCTTATTGCGCCCGACTGACGGACGTGTGGTGGTCGATGATATCATTGTCACCCCGATTCGGACGCGTCGTGACAAGAAACAGAATCTTTTGCCGCTTCGGCGTCGCGTTGGGCTCGTCTTTCAATATCCAGAGCACCAATTGTTTGAAGAGACGGTCGAACGCGACGTCATGTTCGGTCCGCGCAACTTTGGCGCGACAGATGCCGAAGCGAAAGAGCGAGCCCACGAGGCCCTTCGTCTCGTCGGCTTGGATGAAACGTTATGGGACCGTTCGCCGTTTGATCTTTCAGGAGGGCAGATGCGCCGTGTCGCGATTGCAGGTGTTTTAGCGAGCCGGCCTGATGTGCTCATTGTCGATGAACCGACAGCGGGTCTCGACCCAATTGGGAGACGAGACATGCTCGCCTTATTCAAACGTTTACGAGAAGAGTTGAACCTTACGTTGATCCTTGTCTCGCATGACATGGATGATGTACTCGCCTATGCGGAGCGCGTCATCGTGATGGAGCGTGGTCAGGTGGCGTTTGATGGGGACCCGTTTGAATTGTTCCAAGACGAGGTACTGGTGCGACGTCTCCAGCTCGACATCCCGCACGTCTTACGATTCGCTCGTGACATGGCACCGGTTCTTGGAGAAACGTCCATCCCGCTCGTACGAACCGAGAGCGAGCTGGCGGATTGGGTGGCGGAACGGCTGAAAGGGGGAGCGACATGATTATCGGTCAATATATACCCGGACATTCGTGGCTTCATTCCCTTGATGCGCGTGCCAAGACGCTCTTCATTTTAGGATTCATCCCAGTTGTTTTTTTAGCTGACAACTTATGGACGAATTTATTTTTACTCGCGTTCACGTTGTTTGCGGTCAAACTGTCACAGTTATCGTGGCGCTATTTATGGAACGGTCTTCGCATGATCTTATTTTTGATCGTCTTCACGTTGATCTTACAACTGTTATTCAATCGAGACGGGACACTTCTATTCGAATTAGGACCGATTGCGATTTATTCGGAAGGAATTCGAATGGGGCTGATTGTCTCGCTTCGCTTCTTTTATCTCGTCATGTTGACGACACTCGTGACGTTAACGACGACACCGATGGAATTGACCGATTCGATTGAAGCGGGGCTACGGCCATTCGAACGGATTCGTGTGCCGGCCCACGAAATTGCGTTGATGCTTTCCATTTCACTCCGTTTCCTACCGACGCTTGCGGATGAGACGGACCGGATCATGAAAGCCCAGCAGGCGCGTGGGGTCGATTTGATGAGTGGACCTTGGAAATCCCGCTTAAAAGGGGTCATCCCACTCTTGATTCCATTGTTCATCTCCGCGTTTAAACGTGCTGAGGACCTCGCTACGGCCATGGAGGCCCGCGGCTACCGTGGGGGAGAAGGGCGGACGAGGTTGCGTGAGATGAAGTGGCAAACGCGAGACACAGCCGTATTGCTCATTTTTGTCGCGTTGACACTCATTTTGTTTGGATTGAGAGGGATTGGATGAGACGAATTAAACTGATTGTCGCCTATGACGGGACACATTATGCGGGATATCAGGTACAACCGAATGGCAATACCATTCAAGCGGAGATTGAATCTGTCTTGGCACGTATGCATCGTCATCCGGTGAAAATCGTCGCCTCAGGTCGTACAGACGCTCGCGTCCATGCGTTAGGGCAGGTGATTCACTTTGATACGTCGTTAGAGATGCCGGCTGAGCGTTTCGTCAAAGCGTTAAACGCCATGCTACCAGACGATATCCTCGTTAAACAGGCGGAAGAAATGGATGATACGTTTCACGCACGTTACGGTGCGAAGCGAAAAGAGTATCGCTACCATATCCGTCAGACTGAGGATCCGTTTCGTCGGCATTATGCTGCGACCGTGACGTATAAGCTGAGCCTCGAGGCGATGCGTCAAGCGATGGAGCGGTTGATTGGGACCCACGACTTTACGTCGTTCTCTGTGACAAAGGCAGAAGTCGAAGATCGGGTCCGCACTATCTACGAAGCAGAAGTGCTCGAGATGGGGGACGAGATCATATTCCGGTTCGTTGGCTCGGGTTTTCTATACAACCAAGTCCGCATCATGGTAGGGACGGTCATCGAGGTAGGGAGAGGGAAGTATCAGCCCGCAGATATCATACAAATGCTAGAGGCGAAGGACCGCCGCGTAGCGGGGATTACCGCCCCCCCACACGGTTTGTATTTGTGGAATGTGAATTATGAAAAAGTAGATTGACATTCCCCTTATAAAATCGTATTATATTCATTGGCATTTCATTTTCAAATTTAGAGATGAACCACAATCTTAGCCCCGTAAACTAGGATTATGATAAAGCATCAAAAAATTAAGTGAACAGACATTTCTAGGAGGTATTCCACATGCGCACAACATTCATGGCTAAAGCATCTGAAGTAGAACGCAAATGGCTCCTTATCGACGCAGAAGGCAAAACACTTGGTCGTTTGACTAGTGAAGTAGCTTCACTTCTTCGCGGTAAGCACAAGCCGACTTTCACACCACACGTTGATTGCGGAGACCACGTCATCATCATCAACGCTGAGAAAATCAAATTGACTGGTAACAAATTGAATGACAAGATCTACTACCGTCATTCAGGTCATCCAGGCGGTTTGAAATCACAAACTGCAAAAGAGCTTCTCGCAAAACGTCCAGAGCGTATGCTTGAACTCGCGATCAAAGGGATGCTTCCAAAAGGATCACTCGGTCGTCAACAATTCAACAAACTCCACGTTTACGCTGGAGCTGAACACAAGCACGAAGCACAAAAACCAGAAGTTTACGAACTTCGCGGTTAATCGAGACACAGGGAGGAACTAAACGATGGCAGATGTACGTTACTACGGAACAGGCCGCCGCAAACACTCGGTGGCTCGCGTTCACCTCGTTGCAGGTGACGGTAAAGTTGTTGTAAATGGCCGCGATATCTCAGAATACTTCGGTCATGAGACTTTGATCATGATGGCTAAATCACCACTCGTATTGACTGAAACAGAAGGTAAATACGATGTAATCGTTAACGTTAACGGTGGTGGATATACTGGACAAGCTGGAGCAATTCGCCACGGCGTATCACGTGCGCTTCTTCAAGCGGACCCAGAATTCCGTCCAAGCCTCAAAGAAAAAGGCTTCTTAACTCGTGACGCTCGTATGAAAGAACGTAAAAAATACGGTCTTAAAGCAGCACGTCGCGCACCACAATTCTCGAAGCGTTAATCTTCGCGATGTGGTTCGAACTCTCCATCCTTTCGGGTGGAGAGTTTTTTGTTTGAAATAGTCGATTCCGAACCCGTCAAGAAAACGCTTTTTTTGATATACTGATATCGAAACAGTTAGAAGGGGGAAGCAATATGCTTACAGTAGAGCAAGTACGCGAGGAATTGGCGGGGCTTGTTGATCCGACGATCAACCGAACGCTTGGAGATACAGCAGGGGTAAAAGACATCCGAATCAAAGAAGACTATGTCAGTGTAAAAGTGGCACTCGGTCAAACTGGGAGCGGGGAACAGCTTCAGTTACAACAAGAAATCGTCACGTTGCTCAAGGGGAAAGGTTTTAAGACGGTCGGGCTTCGCTTTGAAGCATTGAACGACGAAAGTTTGAAGGAAGCGACAAAACCGGCGATCCTTCGTGAAAACTCAGGGACGACGTTTATCGCCATCGCTTCTGGTAAGGGTGGCGTAGGAAAATCAACAGTATCCGTCAACTTGGCTGTCGCGCTTGCGCGAGCGGGTAAAAAGGTCGGGTTGATCGATGCGGATATTTACGGCTTCAGTGTTCCAGATATGCTCGGCATCGAGGAACGACCGGTTGTTCGCGGCGAGAAAATCATTCCAGTCGAGCGTTTTGGCGTGAAAGTCATCTCGATGGGATTCTTCGTGGAAGACAATGCGCCGGTCATCTGGCGTGGACCGATGCTCGGGAAAA
The DNA here is from genome assembly GCF_018617035.1 of Exiguobacterium sp. s140. GTDB lineage: Bacteria > Bacillota > Bacilli > Exiguobacteriales > Exiguobacteriaceae > Exiguobacterium > Exiguobacterium profundum. The sequence continues at coordinate 1,450 of NZ_JACSJK010000007.1, read as the reverse complement.
TGTTAAATAACTTCTTCAATGACGTCGAGTGGGGCGATCTTGACTATCTCTTGCTCGACTTACCGCCGGGAACGGGGGATGTCGCGCTCGATATCCATTCGATGCTCCCATCATGTCAGGAATTGATTGTCACGACACCTCATGCGACAGCAGCATTCGTTGCGGCTCGTGCCGGAGCGATGGCAATCAAAACGAACCACAAACTATTAGGTATCATTGAAAACATGGCTTATTTCGAAAGTAAGCTAACTGGTGAAAAAGAATACGTATTCGGTTACGGTGGTGGAGAAAAACTTTCAGAAGCATTGAAGAGTAAGCTACTTGCTCAAATCCCGCTCGGCCAACCGTACGACAATGAAGAGGACTTTGCACCTTCTGTCTATCGGGATGGACATCCGTTCGAGCATACGTATGATGAGTTGGCGCAAGCAGTCATTAAACAAATAGAAGGGTGAATCGGTGAGAGATGAAAGTACAAGGTTTTTTACGTTTGTTTTGGACAACGCTCGTATTCGGGACGTTGTTCGGGTTCCTGATGAATTTATTGGCGAACCCGGGTTATTTGGTCAGTCAGTCCTGGGAGGCAATTGTCACGGCGCTTAGTTATTCGAGTACATGGACGGGAATCAGCATGATGGGTTTCTTTGCCTATTTGATTATTCATCGAGTCGGACTCGACTTGTTTAGAGGGCCACGTCTATGGAATCGCGTTCAAGTGTTATTAATCGCATTTGCGATTTTTGATGCCGTCTACTTACGGATGCTCGCATTTGGAAATGATCACATGTGGCGTTACATCGGTGAGATGCTTGTGTTACTCATTGTCGCTTGGGTCGTTGCTGCGAGTAAGGCGAAACAAACAAATAAGAGTGCTTTCATCCCGACACTTTTCTTAATGACTGTCATTACGTTAATTGAATGGATTCCAGCTTTGCAAACAACGGACGAGATTCCATTGCTCTGGCCGGCACTAGCCACATTGGTGTTTGCGAACGCCTATCAGGTATTAATGCTTCATCGCTTCCAACAGACTGGACAAGTTGTGGAGTCGACTTCATCAGAAACAGTGAAGAAGAAAACAAAGAAACAGATGTCTTCTAAGTCGTCATAATGATCAAGCGGTTGTGGATTACTCCTTCTCAGGGGTTAATCCACGACCGTTTTTTCTTTCAGTCATGTAAAAAGAAAAAATAAAGTTTTTTTAGAAAAACAGTTGACGATTTTTTAGGATGCTGATATATTAATAAACGTCGCTGATGTTGTTCACGAAACAAACTTCAGGAAGCGAAAAAAATAATAAAAAGTGGTTGACTTTAATAAGTCAAATCGCTATTATTAAAAAGTCGCTAACACGACAACGATTGGTCTTTGAAAACTGAACGATGAGGCAAAAATAAGTTTTACAATTTTTGAATGAAGCGCAAGCTTCGTCAATTTAAGAGCTATATCA